>NZ_JBKGHJ010000929.1:0-1678 GCF_046520365.1 Corallococcus sp. 4LFB | reverse complement strand
CGCGCACGCCGCCATCCACAGCACCAGCGCACAGAACGTCAGGCTTTTCCTCATGGCGGAAAAACCTACTCATCTTCAACACCTGCTTACGAGTGCGTTTCCACGACGGTGGTAGCGTCATCCCATGGGCTTCTGGAAGAAGCTATTCAGGAAAAGGACAGACACAGGCGGCGGAGAGAAGCGTCGGGTGACTTCGAAGGTCATCTCTCTACTACCGCCAGACCGGGTCCTGGCCGGAGGACTCCCGCCCCACGCGATCGCGGGGACGTTGCACAGCCCTCCCGAAGGGCCTGCCACCTTCGAGGAGAACCCAGCCTTCGTGGCGCTTCTCCATCAGGTCGTCCGCGAGTGCGCGCCGACCGATCCAGGAGCCCAGGCGGAGGCACAACGCATCGGCAAT
Source organism: Corallococcus sp. 4LFB (assembly GCF_046520365.1). Taxonomy (NCBI): domain Bacteria; kingdom Pseudomonadati; phylum Myxococcota; class Myxococcia; order Myxococcales; family Myxococcaceae; genus Corallococcus; species Corallococcus sp. 4LFB. The sequence continues at coordinate 1,278 of NZ_JBKGHJ010000929.1, read as the reverse complement.
GGATGGCTCTACATCGTGGATCAACGACGGCCTCCGGGTGAGGAGCGCGTCCCTCCAGAGGACATCATCGGCTATTTCGCCGTCCAGTCAGGGCGAGTCACCGCCGAGGGGTATACGCCCAACGCCGGCTACCGCGTCTTCTCGCGCCTCGGGCTCGTGCGTCTTCCTGGAATGCTCCAGGATGTGCTTGTCACACGAGCAGCTGAAGACGTCCGAGGATGACCAAGGGCTTCAGGAACGCACGAGCAGCTGACGGAACTGGATGCCCGTCCATCCGCCCTGCTCCACCGCGTCCTTGAAGCGGTCCGTGCCGATGATCATGGTGCTGAAGTTGTCCAAGCGGAACAGGTCCCTGTCCGTGGGCAACGAAGCACCATCGAGGATGGGATCCTCCGGACGGCGGAAGCCCTGCCGCCCACAGGTGGGACAGGGCGGCTCCAGGTTGGAAGGAAGGCAGTCACGGTGCAGCAGGCCGCGCGGTTCGATCTGGAGCTCGAGGATGTCCGGAGGCGTCTTCTGCCGGAACCGCAGCTCCGTCTTGCAGCCCAGCAGTCCACGGATGCCCGCTGCCTGGAGGCCGTCGAGCGTGTCGCGGCGGATGAGCATGAGGGATGTTCCCTGCCAGGTGAACGGTCCGAACTGACCAGAGGCCTGACCTGTGAGCGGACCGAAGCTTGTCCCGGGAGGGAGCGATGCATCCGGTGGCACCAGTGGGCGCACCAGTTCCCGGAGACGGACAAACTCGTGAAACGGCTCGGGCCGGGGCTCCTCGAATTCCCGATGCTCGGGGATGAGTGAAAGATCCACGGCGGGGTACTGACGTCCTGATGTGCTCCACGTCAGGCCGCACCCAGGGCAATCCTTGAGGCCAGGAAGTCCCCACCTGTGTGTGGCATCAAAGTCCCCGCTATAGCGGGAGGTGGCTGCTTCGTCGTCGCGCAACCAGAAGAAGTGGGTCATGGACCGTCAAGCCTCGGGGGATGAAGGCTCAGTTGTACTGCTGGATGGGGCCACCCAGGAGCTGGAAGCGATAGATCAATTCCCCGGCATGCTTGAAGATTTCTTGAGGCGGAGCGAGGTCGTTCGCGCTCTTGAACTCGCGCCAGGCCTTGTTCCACAAGCCACCGCTGGAACCGCCACTGTGAATGCGTCGGTGGACATGCACGGGAATGGGGATCGTGTACTGGTGGATGTCGATACCCTTCCGATTGAACCACTCAGCGAGGTCCCGCGCCTGCGGGAAGATGTGGTGCTTCTCGAACCTCCCCGCCGGTAGCT
>NZ_JBKGHJ010000928.1:0-1681 GCF_046520365.1 Corallococcus sp. 4LFB | reverse complement strand
GCCGCGCTGGACCGCTCCGCGACGCTGGAGTCGCTGCACGCCGCCGTGGCCGCCGCCATCCGGGCGCGCGACACCGCGCTGGTGGCCTATCTCCAGGAGCGCCTGACGGAGCGTCGTGGGGCGATGATCCGGACCGCGCGCTGCAACTGGTGGAGTGGGCGGTGAAGGCCGCGCCGCCGGAGCCGGCCATCTACCTGGAGGCCCTCAAGGCCGCGCCCGCCGTGCGCCACCCGCGCGTCACGGAGAGGCTGGTGGCGGTGGCGGAGGACAGGTCGCTGGCCACGCCGGACCGCGCCTCCGCGCTGGACGCGCTGGAGACGCAGCACCGCTTCACGCCGGAGACGCGGGGCCGCCTCAAGGCCATCGCGCTGGACGACTCGGCGGACTCCGCCGCGTGGGTGGCCACGCGCACGCTGGGCCGGGTGATGAAGGAGGACTACGAGCGCACGGGCACCTATGCGCCGTACTGGAAGGACCTGCTGGACATCGGCACCACGTCGGACGACACGGCCGTGCGGCTGCTCGCGCTGGAGATGCCGTCGTACTCCGACCCGCTGCTGGACTCGGACTCCATCGACACGCTGGCGAAGGTGATGCGCACCGACAAGGAGCGCGACGTGCGCGAGATGGCCGCCTTCCGGCTCGCCGTCACCGAGGATCCGCGGAAGGCCCTGGCCGCCTACCGCGCCGCCTTCGACGGCGAGCATGACCTGTGCGTGAGATGGGCCTTCCTGCGCTTCGCGGTGCGCGCGGCCGGGGCGGACGCGCTGCCCCTGGTGGAGGAGTTCGCGCGCAAGGACCCGCGCCTGCGGCAGGACTACCTGGACTTCAAGGCGCTGTACGCCACCGGCACGACGGACTTCGCGCGCATCTGGCTGGGCAAGAAGGAACACCACGACTGCGTGGTCGAGGAAGGAGCGCCGCACTGATGGGCTCGCGAACGAACAAGGCCCATGGGCTCCGGCTGTCGCTCCGGCTGTCGCTGGGGCTGTCGCTCCTGCCGGGGCTGGCCCTGGCGCAGGGCGCGCCCATCGCCGCGCCCACCCAGACGGCCTGCACGGTGGAGGGCATGCTGGACGAGGTGCGCGTCGCCATGAAGACGGGCTCGCCCGCGTACCGCAAGTACGCGCGGCTGCGCCTGAAGGAGGCCGCCATCGCGCTGGCCGCCGGAGGCCCTGGGCCGGGCGGTGAGCCAGGAGCGCGACCCCGCAGTGCTGGAGGCCGTGGGCGCGGCGCTGGCCACCAAGGCGAGCAACGCGCAGAAGCCGGAGCTGCTCCAGCCGCTGCTCTCCCGCGCGAGCCAGGACGTGGACCCGGGCCTGCGCGCCGCCGCGGTGCGCGCGCTCCAGGGTTCGCCGTCGGTGGAGTTCATGGCGAAGAACGGCGGCGTCGTCACCTACGAGCAGCTGGTGCGCGACAGCGCGCCGGAGGTGCGCCAGGCGGTGGTGGAGAACCTGGTGACGGAGAGCGCCGGCATCTACTTCGGCCACAACCCGGAGCTGGCGGAAGCGGCGGTGAAGGTGGCCGCGGCCTCGGACGACCCGGCGGTGCCGAAGCGGCTGCTCGGCGAGGTCTCCATGGAGGCCGCGAGCCCGGAGGCGGTGCGCAAGCTCACCCAGCAGCTGCGCTCGGAGGACGCTGGCCTGCGCGCGGCGGCGGCGAAGGCGCTGGGCGGCGTGCG
>NZ_JBKGHJ010000927.1:0-1694 GCF_046520365.1 Corallococcus sp. 4LFB | reverse complement strand
GCCGCAGGCCCAGGAGGCCCGCCCCGCGCAGGACGGCGGGCAGCCGCAGCCGCAGCAGCGCCACGAGCACCCGCGCCACCAGCAGCAGCGCGGCGGCGGGCACGGCCAGGGTGGACAGCCGCAGCAGAACCTGGCGCCCGTGGAGGGCGTGCTGGACACGGAGGCCAAGGGCCCCAACGCGTTCCTGCGTCAGCTGAAGCGCAACCTGCTGGCGTCGCCGGACGACCCGGAGCTGCCGAAGAACCTGGTGCAGAAGCTGCGCCTGCGGCAGGGCCAGTACCTCACCGCGTTCGCGCAGATGCGCGGCCACAAGGGCGTCATCCAGAAGGTGGACACGGTGGACGGCCGCCCGCTGGAGGGCGCGCCCCGGCTGCCCCACTTCGCGGACCTCACCTCCGTGGACCCCACCGAGCGGCTGAAGCTGGAGAACGGCCACAAGGAGATGGTCACGCGCGTGCTGGACCTCATCGCGCCCATCGGCAAGGGTCAGCGCGCGCTCATCGTCGCCCCGCCCAAGACGGGCAAGACCATCATGCTCCAGCGCATCGCGCAGGCCGTCATCCAGAACCACCCGGAGTGCCACGTCATGGTGGTGCTCATCGACGAGCGCCCGGAAGAAGTGACGGACATGCGCCGGAGCATCAAGGCGGAGGTCATCGCCTCCAGCTCCGACCGGCCCACGGGCGACCACCTCAAGGTCGCGGAGCTCGCGCTGGAGCGCGCCCGCCGGCTGGTGGAGTCCGGCAAGGACGTGGTCATCCTCCTGGACTCCATCACCCGCCTGGCGCGCGCCTACAACAAGGAGGTCGACAGCTCCGGCCGCACCATGACGGGCGGCGTGGACAGCCGCGCCCTGGAGCGCCCCAAGCGCATCTTCGGCGCCGCGCGCGCCACGGAAGAGGCGGGCTCGCTCACCATCATCGGCACGGCGCTCATCGACACCGGCAGCCGCATGGACGAGGTGATTTTCGAGGAGTTCAAGGGCACGGGTAACTCCGAGGTCACCCTGGACCGCCTCCTCGCGGAGAAGCGCGTCTTCCCGGCCATCAACATCCCCCAGTCCGGCACGCGCAAGGAGGAGAAGCTCTTCACCCTGCGCGAGTACGAGAAGGTGAAGAAGCTGCGGCAGATGCTCTTCTCCGTGAAGCCGGTGGAGGCCATGGAGGCGCTCGTCAAACGGCTCGGCCGCTACACCTACAACGACGAGTTCTTCGACGAGTTGTAGGCGGCCCCGGTCCGCCCGCGCGGGGGTGGTGTGGCGAGCCCTGGATTGCGTAAGGTGAGCGCATGATTCAGGGCTCGGGCCGCTGCCACTACCACCCGGACCGCGCGGGCCTGGGCGTCTGCGTGGAGTGCCGGCGCGTCATCTGCCGCGAGTGCACCACGCAGTTCGAGGGCATCAACCGCTGCGCCAGCTGCCTCGACACGCGCCGCAAGGCGCTGGAGGGGCCGCCCCCCCGGCGCGAGTGGAGCGTGGCGCACGTGGTGCTGGCGCTCGTGGGCGTCGTGCTCGTGTGGGGCGGCGTGCTCCTGGCCGCGCACGCGGTGGGCTGACGCGATGGCCGTCTCCGCATTGGAATTGCGCCCCCGGGGTCCGGTGGCCTTGATGGACGCGGCGCTGCGGCTGTACGCGCGCGACGCGGGCGTCTGGGCGCTCACGCTGCCCGGTGGCGCCGCGGTGGTGGCCGCGCTGC
>NZ_JBKGHJ010000926.1:0-1698 GCF_046520365.1 Corallococcus sp. 4LFB | reverse complement strand
GCTACGTCACCGCGCGCGAAGGCCACTCGCTGGACTCCGAGGCACTCAAGGCCCATCTCCGGCAGCAGCTGCCCGAGTACATGGTGCCTTCCGCGCTCCTCGTCCTGGACGCGCTGCCCCTCAACGCCAACGGCAAGGTGGACCGCAAGGCCCTGCCCGAACCCGATGCTCACACCGTCGAGGCCAGGGACTTCGTCGCTCCCCGCGACGCACTTGAGCTGCAGCTCGCCCGCATCTGGGAAGACGTGCTCGGCGTCCGCTCCGTCGGCGTTCGCTCCAGCTTCTTCGAACTCGGCGGCCACTCCCTGCTCGCCGTGCGGATGCTCGCCTCCATCCGCGAGCGCCTCGGCCTCAGCCTTCCGCTCTCCGTCCTCTTCCAGCAGCCCACCGTCGAACAACTCGCGCGGGTGCTTCGCGACGACTCCCAGGTCTGGACGCCCCTCGTGCCGCTGGAGCATGGAGCGCCCGGCCATCGGCCCCTCTTCCTCGTCCACCCCGGTGGAGGCAACGTCCTCGCCTACTCGGAGCTGGCGCGCAGGTTGGGGCCCTCGCTGCCCGTCTACGGCCTCCAATCGCGTGGCCTCGACGGGCGCCCCGTCGCCGAATCCATCGAGGAGATGGCGGACCTCTACATCGAAGCGATCCGCTCCGTGCAGCCGCGGGGCCCCTACCAGTTGGGAGGCTGGTCCCTCGGTGGCGTCATCGCCTACGAGATGGCCCGCAGGCTGCGCGACTCCGGTGAAACGGTGGACCTGCTCGCGCTCATCGACGCCCATGTGCCCGGCCTCACGCAGCCTTCCGGAGCGGACGCGCACTTCTCCTCCGAGGCCCGAGTGAGGATCGCCTTCGCCCAGACCACCGCCACCGCCTTTGGCCAGGAGCTCTCCCTCTCCACCGAAGCGCTGGCACAGGGCGACGACGACGCGATGCTGGATCATCTGCTGCGGGAAGGGCTCCGGGCGCACATCCTCGACGCGCACTCCGGTCCCGCCCAGCTGCGCGCCCTCTTCCGGGTCTTCCAGGCCAACCTCTTCGCCCAGGAGAAGTACGTGCCCCGGCCGTACGACGGCACCGCCCTGCTGCTGAGCGCCAGCGAGGCCCCCACCGGGCTCCCGCGTCACCGAGGCTGGGAGCCCCTGGTGCGTGGCGGCCTGGAGGTGCACACCGTCACCGGCAGCCACCATGAGCTGCTACAAGATCCACACCTCGGGTTCATCGCGGAGCGACTGTGTGTGCTCCTCGCTCGTGCGTCGGGCAGCGAGCCCCATGCCCCCACCGGAAGTTGACCCCCGTTCTGCCCCGCGCCTGATCCGTCAGGCGCGGGGATCCGCTTCCCGGATTCGTTGAGGGCCCCAGTTCCCTGGAAGCCTCCGAGCCCGTGGCGTTGTTCCTGGGTCGGGCGGAGCTCCAACGTCGGAGCCCCCTCCTAGGATGAGCCCCGTAAACACGAGGACTTATTGGATCCCTGGGGTGCAGAGTGGCCCTCATGACACGTCACGTCGTCGCGGAATAATGTAGCCGCCGCGAAGCTCCCAACGCCGCGCTTCACCCGGGAGCGCGGCGCACCACGGCATCCCAGCATCAGCAGCAGATTTGAGCTCTCGCGAGCACCACCGCCCCGGGTGTCGCTCGCGTTGGCGTCACCGAGCGCGGAGTACACGAGATGAGCAACGAGCTGTCGAAGCGGATCGCCAACCT
>NZ_JBKGHJ010000925.1:0-1700 GCF_046520365.1 Corallococcus sp. 4LFB | reverse complement strand
AAGCGGTCGCCGTTGTCCTTGCCCTTCGCTTCCTTCACGCCGCAGTCCAGCTTGCGGCTCACCGCGTCCGGCGCGCAGATCCACGCCGAGCCGCTGTCGTAGGCCACGTCCAGCGCCACCACGTGCTTCAACCGCGCGGCCAGCAGCCTGCCCATGGGCTGGTACTGCCGGTCCCAGGGCAGGCCCTTGGACGTGCGGGGATGGATGTTGCCGCTCACCACCAGGTGGAAGCGCGCGGGGCCAGCCTCCACCTGCTTCAGCACCGTGGCGGCCAGGGCCTGCTCGCGCTGCTGTCCGTTGAGCTTCGGATGGTCGTAGACGAAGACCGCCACGTCCAGGCCCTGCGCTCGCAACTGGCGCAGCTGCTCCAGCATGTTGGCCACGGCCTCACTGCCCCGGCCGTCCGGGTACGGGCTGCGCCAGAACGGAGCCTCCATCAGCTTGAGCCAGTCCACCTCGTTGCCCTGGCTCTGGAGGAACGCCGTGATGCGCTCCTGGTTGTCCACTGGCAACTCGAGCCCCACGGACACCGGCGTGCCCTCGACGGTGAGCTGGCAGGCGGCCTGCGCGATGAAGCGCGGCACCTGCTGGGTGCCGTGCAGCTCGCCCAGCAGCAGCACCCCACCCGCTTTCGCCTGGGCCTTCAGGCCGATGATGGGCGTACCGCATTCGGTGAACGTGGGTGCGGCCTTCGCCTCGGGCGCTTTCGCGGCCTGCCGCACCTGCGTCTTCGGGGAGGCGCCCTCCTTCGACGCGAGGCGTGGCGCGATGGCGTGGAACACCCGCCACTCCATCGTCAGGTCACGGGTGCCGTGCGCGGACTCCGCCACGATGGCGTTCTCTCCGCGCGGCATGGAGAACCGATCCTCGTCGTCCTCCACGCTGAGGGCGAAGCCTCCCTCAAGGGTCTCCGGGCCTCCGGGTGCGGGAGCCGGTCCCCACTTCTGTTGGAGGTCGTTGCCCATGTTCCGGCTCACCCCCCACTCGAGCTCCTTGCCGGGCGCGGAGAGCGTCTTGTTCGCGCTGCGGGTGACGCGGATGATCCACAGCTTGCTCTTCGTGGGCGTCTCCCGCTTGCCCAGCACCAGGTAGCGGTGCCAGTAGCCGGCGATCTTCGAGCCGCCGAACTCCTCCTTCCATTCCGTTTGCAGCACCGGGCTGCCCGGGGCCTCGCGGAAGCTCAGCTTCGCGTCCACGAAGTACTGGCGCACCGAGGGCCACACCTCCTCCAGCGGCCGGTCGTAGATGGCCTCCCGGCCTGTGAGGTCCCAGTCCACCGGCCGTGCGGCGCATCCCACCGCCAGGAGCAATGCCAGCCATCCCATCTTCCGCATCGAGCGCATTCCCAGTGCCTCCGTCACGTCCCGCGATGCGGACGAAACGCGACGTGATGGGTCGGCATATCGGCTCCGCGCGCTGCGCCTGTCCCGCGAAGACAGAGGCCGCGCGGGCCACCGTCTCCGGCGACTCGCGCGGCCGCTGTCTTCTCCCCCTGATGGAGCTACAGGCCGGACGTGGGCTCCTGCGCGGGCGCCGCGTCCGGGTTCCCCAGACCCTTGAGGACGGCGGGTTCGGATGCCGTCACATGGCCCACGTAGAAGACCCCGTGGTAGCCCTCCTTGTTGGGCGAGTCCCAGGCGTGCATGAAGAAGCGGTCGCCGTTGTCCTTGCCCTTCGCTTCCTTCACGCCGCAGTCCAGC
>NZ_JBKGHJ010000924.1:0-1709 GCF_046520365.1 Corallococcus sp. 4LFB | reverse complement strand
ATTCCGGAGCGCTTCGCGGAGCTGGCGCGGGTGCAGCCGGAAGCGCCGGCCGTCGTGGCGCCGGGCGGAGAAGCGCTGACGTACGGGCAGTTGGAAGCTCAGGCGAACCAGCTGGCGCACCACCTGCGAAGCCTGGGAGTGGGCCCGGAGGTGCTGGTGGGCGTGTGCCTGGAGCGCACGCCGCAGTTGCTGGTGGCGCTGCTGGGCATCCTGAAGGCCGGTGGCGCGTACGTGCCGCTGGACCCGTCGTACCCGGCGGACCGGCTGGCCCTCATGGTGTCCGAGTCGCGCCTGTCGCTGCTGCTGACGCAGCGGGCGCTGGAAGGCACGGTGGAGGCACCGGGCCTGCGCCGCTACCTGCTGGACGAAGAGGCCCCGGCCCGCGCGGCGCTGCCCGTTTCCGCGCCCGCGCGCACGGCGGGGTTTGAAAACCTGGCGTACGTCGTCTTCACGTCGGGAAGCACGGGGACGCCGAAGGGCGTGATGGTGTCGCACCGCAGTTGGGCGAATGCGTACCTGGGGTGGGAGCGAAGCTACGGGTTGAAGCAGGGCCCGCGAAGCCACCTGCAGATGGCGAGCTTCTCCTTCGACGTCTTCGGAGGAGACGTCTCGCGAGCGCTGTGCAGTGGCGGGAAGCTGGTGCTGTGCCCGAGAGAGTGGCTGCTGGAGCCGGTGAAGCTGCACGGGCTGATGGAAGCCGAAGCGGTGGACTGCGCGGAGTTCGTCCCGGCGGTGCTGCGAGGCCTGTTGCAGCACCTGGAGGAGACGGGCCAGCGGCTTGAGTCGATGCGAGTGCTGATTGCCGGCTCGGACGCCTGGTACGTGAATGAGTACCGGAGGATTCGGGGTGTCATTGGCGAAGGCACGCGGCTCATCAACTCGTACGGCATCAGCGAAACCACCATCGACAGCACGTGGTTCGAGAGTGAGGCGCTGGAGGCGGGGGACAACCGGCTGGTGCCAATTGGGCGGCCCTTCGCGAACGTGCGGATGTACGTGCTGGACGCGGCGCTGAAGCCGGTGCCGCCGGGAGTGGCGGGCGAGCTGTACATCGGCGGAGAGGGCGTGACGCGCGGGTACGTGCGCAGGCCGGAGTTGACGGCGGAGCGCTTCGTGCCGGACCCGTACGGGGCTGCTGGAGCGCGGCTGTACCGCTCGGGGGACAGGGCGCGGCACCTGGCGGACGGGAATATTGAGTTCCTGGGCCGAGCGGACACGCAGGTGAAGCTGCGTGGCTTCCGGGTGGAGCTGGGAGAAATCGAGTCGGTGCTGGGCAAGCACCCGGCGGTGAGGACGGCGGTGGTGCTGCTGCGGGAGGAGCCGCGGCGGCTGGTGGCGTACGTGGTGGCGCCGGAGGGAGTGGAGGCCTCGGCGCTGAGGCAGCACGTGAAGGAGAGCCTGCCGGAGTACATGGTGCCGGCGGCCTTCGTGGTGCTGGACGCGTTGCCACTGACGCCGAACGGGAAGGTGGACCGCAAGGCGCTGCCGGCGCCGGAAGGGGCACAGGAGGCGGCGGACTACGTGGCGCCGAGGACGCCGACGGAGGAGCTGCTGTCGAACCTCTGGGCGCAGGTGCTGGGCGTGGCGCGGGTGGGAGCGAGCGACAACTTCTTCGACCTGGGAGGCCACTCGCTGGTGGCGACGCAGGCGATGTCGCGCGTGCGAAGCGCGTTCGGCGTGGAGCTGCCGCTGCGCGCCCTCTTCGAAGC
>NZ_JBKGHJ010000923.1:0-1712 GCF_046520365.1 Corallococcus sp. 4LFB | reverse complement strand
CCGCTGGACGTTGCCGCGCTGGAGCAGGCCCACCAGCGCGGGCACCGCGGCCTCCTGGCCGGTGCGGCCCAGCGCGCGCGCCGCCTCCAGGACGTAGAAGGGGTCCGACAGGAGCGCCATCAGCGCCGGCACGACGGTGGGGTCGCCGGAGCGGCCCAGCACGTCGATGGCGGGGAAGATGCGGAAGAAGTTGCCTGAGCCCAGCGAGGACAGGAGCGCGTCCACCGCCGCGCCGCCGCCCACGCGGCCCAGCGCCTCGATGGCGGCCACCGCCACGTTGTCGTCCGGGTGGACGATGAGCCGCGACAGCAGCGGCACGGAGCGCCGGCTGCGCCGCCGCCCCAGCACCTGGGCGGCGTCACAGATGATGGCCGGGTTGGGGTCGTCCCCCAGCGCCTCCACCGGCCCCTCCACGTCACCGCCGGCGGCCACCAGCGCGTCCACCGCGGCGGCGATGCGCGCCTCGTTGTCCCGGCGGTGGCGGAGCACGTCGCACAGGGGCTCCACGGAGGGCGTGCCCAGGCGGGCCCAGCGCGGACACCACCGCGCGGCGCACGGCCCACGACGGCGCGTCCAGCCCGTCCACCAGCACCGGCAGGCTGGCCGGGCCCTGGCGCGCCAGCTGCTCCACCTCTTCCACCCGGGCGCGGTCGTCCGCGGACAGCGACAGCGGGTGGTGTCTCACCGTCGAGCCGGTCACGAGCCCTGCTCCCGCGTGCTCCGGGGCGCCGCCGGCTCCGTGCCGCCCAACAAGCCGCTCAGGTGGCTCAACCCCTCCACCTGCTCACCGTTCAGCCGCGCCAGCTGCCCCAGCCTGCCCGCCACCTCCCGCACCTCCTGGGCGGTGACGGCCGTGGCGCGCGCCTGCTCCGCCGTGGTCACGGCGATCTCCCGTGCGCGGCCGCGCATGTCCTCCACCGACCTGCCCAGCTGCTCGCTCACCGTGGCCTGCTCCTGGGCGGCCTTCGCCACCGCCGCCACGCCCGTGGCCTGCTTCGCGGCGGACGTGGTGAGCATGGACAGGGCGTCCGTCTGCTCCTCCAGCGCGCGCGCGGTGGTCTTCGCCACCCGGCGCACCTCCTCCGCGCCGCGCACCAGGGCGGTGAGCGCCTGGGCCTGCTCCTCCGTGGCGCGCGTCACCTCCTTGGCCAGGTTCGCCACCTGGCGGCTGGCCAGCTCGCCCTGCTTGAGCGCGCGGGCCTGCTCCGACATGGCGCGCGTGGACTGGGCCACCTCCTTGCGCGTGGCCTCCATGGCGCGCGTCACCTCCTGCGCGGCCTTGGCCTGTTCGGAGATGCCGGTGAGCGTGCGCTGCGTGGAGGTCGCCACCTCCTGCGCCGTCGCCCCCAGCACCCCCACCTGCTGGCCCTGCGCCATCACCGCGGCGCTCACGCCCTGCACCAGCTGGCGCATCTGCGTGGTGCCCCGGGCCAGGTCCGTGGCGGCCTGCGCCTGCTCCTGCATCGCGCGCGACACCTTCTCCGCCACCTCCGACAGCTGGTTGTTGGAGCGCACCGCCTCGCGCAGCGCCTTGGCCTGCTCCTGGGTGGCCTGGGTGGTCTGCCGCGCCATGCGCCGCATCTCCGCGCCCCCTGGGACAGCGGCTGCGCCGCCTGCGCCTGCTCCACCGACGACGCGGCGATGACCCGGCCCTGCTCGCTCACCTTCGCCGTGGCCTGCACCAGCGCCTGCACCGCCTGCACCTGCTCCGT
>NZ_JBKGHJ010000922.1:0-1716 GCF_046520365.1 Corallococcus sp. 4LFB | reverse complement strand
CACGGGCTTGAGGGCGGGTTCCGCGCTGGAGACGAGGGCGACCTCGAACTCCGGGGGCAGGTCGGTCCGGCGCTCCTCGGTGGGCGCGGGGCTGGGGGGCTCCTCCGGAGGCGCCGGGGCCACCGCGTCGGCCTTGGGGGCGGCGGCGACCTGCCAGGACTCGGCGGGTTCAGCAGGCGTGGCGGAGGGCGCGGGCGAGTCTCCCGCCAAGCTGAATTCGAGCGCGTCCGCTTCGGCGTCCTGCGTGGCCGGCGCGGCAATGACAGACGCCGTTGGGGCTTCCACGGGCTCCGGCCGCGCAGGTTGATCCGCTTCAGGGGGCAGAGGCTCCGGCTTCGCGACTTCGACAGCGGCGGGCGGTTCCGGGAGGCCCTCGAACTCCATCGCCTCCAACAGCCCATCGGACTTCGGAGCGTCAGCGATGGCCGGTGGGGAGCTGGGCTCCGGCGGAGGGGCGTCCTTCGATTCAGCCGTGGGCGTGAGTGCTTCGGGAGCCGCGGCCAGGACCGGCTCCGGCTCGGGAGTCGACGGGGCCGCGTGCGGCTCGGCGGACATCACGTCCACGTCTTCGAGGACTCCCGTGGCTTCGGGGGCCTTGGCCTCTTCGTGCGGCTCCGCGGACATCACGTCCACGTCTTCGAGGACGTCCGTGGCTTCGGGTGCCTTGGCCTCTTCGTGCGGCTCGGCGGACATCACGTCCACGTCTTCGAGGACGTCCGAGGCCTCGGCAACGGCGGCCTTGGGCGGCTCCGCGGACACGGCGTCCGCGGCTTCGAGGATGTCGTCGTCGGAGAGATCATCCCCGGTCAGGGCCGCCTCGGTTTCGGGGGCCTTCACGGCTTCGGCTGCGACAGGCGCGGAGTCGAACGACTCGGGGCTCAGGCTGACGTCGGCGTCATCGATGAACTCGGCATCCAGCACCAGCTCGGACAGCGATGACGACTGGGAAGGCCGAGCGGTGGCAGCCTTCTCCTTCGCGTCCGACGGGGCATCCGGTGCGGCCTGCTTCGCGGAAGGGACGTCCGAGAACGCATCCGCCCACGTTCCTCCAAGGTCCAACCCCCCTCCACTGGCGGCCGGGACGTCCGAGGCCGTGACTGCTTGAGCCACGGGGGGCTGGGCCGCGCCGGAAGACAGCTCGACGACAGGCTTCGAGGCCGCCGTCTCAGCCCCGGCAATCCCTACCGGTGCCTTCGCGAGGTCAGTGATGGGTTCGGACGAAGCCTGGACGTCTGGAGTAGGCCCCAGGGTGGCATTCGTTCCACCAGACGGGCCTTGAGGCGCGACGGCTGGAGCACCGCCCTGAGAGGCATTCGCCGTCCCGACCGAGCCGTCAGCCATGGCGGGCGGCACGCTCCCGGGAGCGGTAGTCATTGGGCCAGCCTGCCCTTGGACAGACGCAGCAGCCGGGTTCTCCGGAGGAGGCGCGGCCACGGGCCCCACCGCGCCTGGACGCGGCGGCGGAACGGACGCCGGCACACCCGGAGGAGGCACGGCGCCCATGGCGCCAACGGCAACCGGGGGCATGGCTCCAGACGGAGGTCGCTGGCGCGGTGGCGCTCCAGGCGGAGGCGGCGGGCCTCCCGGCCTTCCCTGCGCGGCATTCGGCGGTGCGGCTCCCGGCATACCGGGAGGCCCCATCGGACGCGCGCCCGCGGTGCGCCCCCCGGAACCCCAGGAGCGGTCGGAGGCCGCTGCCCCGGAGGCACGGGACGC
>NZ_JBKGHJ010000921.1:0-1718 GCF_046520365.1 Corallococcus sp. 4LFB | reverse complement strand
CGGGCGGCGCGGGGCGGGGCGGCGGGACGATGCGCTTGGCGCGCAGGTCCTTGATGACCAGCCGGGTGATGGTCTTGAGCGTGTCCATCACGCCGCGGCCGCTGGTGGCGGCCGACTCGAAGTCGGGGACGCCGCGCGGGTTGAGCTCCCGGCGCAGCTCCTCCACGGAGAGGACGTTGTCCAGGTCCCGCTTGTTCCACTGCATCACCAGCGGGAAGCGGTCCAACCGGATGCCGTTCTCCAGGAGGTTCTCCTCCAGGTTGGCCAGGGACTCGCGGTTGGCGTCCATGGCCTCCGCCTGCGAGTCCGCCACGAACACGACGCCGTCCGCGCCCTGGAGCACCAGCTTGCGGGTGGCGTTGTAGAAGACCTGTCCGGGCACGGTGTAGAGGGCCAGGCGCACGGAGCAGTCGCCCACGCGCTCCACCTTCACGGGCAGGAAGTCGAAGAAGAGCGTCCGGTCGCCTTCGGTGGCGATGGACATCATCTCGCCCCGGTGGGCCGGGCGAACGGTCTCGTAGACCTTTCGCAGGGTCGTCGTCTTCCCCGACAGGCCGGGGCCGTAGAAGACGATCTTCGCGGCCACTTCGCGGGCCATCAGGTTCACGCTGCTCACGGTGTCAGCTTACCTAGAACGACTCGGCGCCTTGCGCCAGTTGCGGGGCGAACATTCGCGGGCGTCCCGGCCCGGTGCTCGGCCGCGAGGAGGGCGAAGAGGGCCGCCTCCTTCGCCTCCTCGGGGAAGCCCAGCACGTCCAGCCGCTCCAGCGGCACCGGGGCCAGCCGGGCCCGCAGGTCCGCCATGAGCACCGGGTTCCGCGTCCCACCCCCGGAGGCGTACACCGCCTCCAGCCGGGGGAAGCGGGGGTGCACCCAGGTCTCGAAGGCGCGCGCGGTGGCCTCCACGGTGAAGGCGCGCGCGGTGGCCATCAAGTCGGTGGGCCGCTCCGGGGCCGCCTTCCAGAGCCGGTCCACCAGCGCCTCGCCAAAGCTCTCGCGGCCCGCGCTGCGCGGGGGAGGACGCGCGAGGAACGGATGCGCGAGCAGCTCCTCCAGGAGCGCCGGAATCACCTGTCCCCGGGAGGACAGGCTCCCGTCCCGGTCGCACCCGAGCCGTCCCTGCGTCACCCGGCGCGCCAGGCCGTCCAGCACCATGTTCGCGGGCCCGGTGTCGAACGCGAGCGTGTCGTCCACGTGCTCGCCCACGACGCTCACGTTGGCGATGCCGCCCAGGTTGAGGAACGCGCGCGTGGCGTCCGGCCGCTCGCGGTTCCGGAAGACGGCCCAGTCCAGGTAGGGCACGAGCGGGGCGCCCTGGCCGCCCACCGCCATGTCGCGGGTGCGGAAGTCGCTGACGACGGGCAGGCCGGTGCGCTCCGCGATGACGTCCGCTTCGCCAATCTGGAGCGTGGAGGCGATGGGGGACAGGTCCGGGGGCAGGTGGGCCATCGTCTGGCCATGGGAGCCGACGACGTGGATGTCCCCGGGCTTCACGCCCGCGCGCGCGATGACGGCGAGGACGGCCTCCGCGAAGCGCTCCCCGAGCTCGAAGTTGAGGGCGCAGAGGCTCCGGGCGTCCTGCGGGCCCAGGACCCGCGCGACGAGGTCCGGGGAGAAGGGGCGTGAGACGTGCGCGAGCAGCTGGAGCGCCACGCCCGCGCCCGTGCCCTCCACGCGGCACAGCGCCGCGTCCGCCGCGTCCACGCTGGTGCCGGACA
>NZ_JBKGHJ010000920.1:0-1720 GCF_046520365.1 Corallococcus sp. 4LFB | reverse complement strand
GCATCGGCCGGCCCCGGGGCGCGTACCCCGCGGACTCCATCGCCGCCCACGCGCACTCCAGGAGCGTCCGGTGCTGCGGATCCATCTGCTCCGCTCGCTCGGCGAGTACCCGAAGAACGCCGCGTCGAAGCCCTCCGCCTCCTCCAGCACCCCCGCCGCGGTGATCCACTCGTCGCCCTGCGGCAGCCCCAGCCGGGCCCGCCCCGCCGCGTCCAGCCGGGTGATGGAGTCCACCCCGCCCACCAGGTTGCGCCAGTACTGGCGCGCGTCCTCCGCCCCCGGAAAGCGCAGCGCCAGCCCCACCACCGCCACCGCCATGGGCGCGTCCTGCTCCCCGGTGAGCGCTCCGCCCTCGTTCGCGTCGTCCATGGCGCCCGAGCCTGCCAGGGAAGCCCGGAGCCGGGGGAAAGGACGAAGCCCGCCTGCCTGCCCTGGCGCTGCCAGACTTGACGCGGTAGTTCTATTTTCCTCAATTTACGGCCATTCAGCCCCACCCTGAGGAGCCCACCGTGAGCACACAGAGCGCCGTCCCCTCGCCCATGGAGTCGCGGCTGGCCGGGTACTGGCAGGAGCTGCTGGGCGTGGACGCCGTGCGGCCGGAGGACCACTTCCTGGAGGTCGGGGGCAACTCGCTGCTGGCCACGATGCTGGCCAACCGCATCGAGGACGACCTGGGCCTCCAGGTGGGCATGGTGGACCTGTTCAACACGCTGAGCGCGGTGGCGGCCGTCTGCGAGCGCCTCCAGCAGGAGACCCAGGCCACCGGCTGACGCGGCCGGTGCGTGGCCGCAAGACGACGGGCCGGGCGGGTGGACGGGGCTTGCCTCTTTTCCGCCTGCCCCCGGTTGGGCTAGCAGGGGGGCCATGCCCATCCTCGCCCTCGTCCGTCATGGTCAGTCCCTCTGGAACCACGAGAACCGCTTCACCGGCTTCGTGGACGTGCCCCTCACCGAGCAGGGCCGCGACGAAGCCCGCAAGGCCGCTGACGCCCTCAAGGGCCTGAAGTTCGACGTCGCGTACACCTCCGCCCTCAGCCGCGCGCAGGAGACGCTCGCCATCCTGCTGGACACGCTGGGCCAGCGCCCGCCCGTCATCCGCGACGCGGCCCTCAACGAGCGCCACTACGGCGACCTGCAGGGCCTCAACAAGGCGGACGCCGCCAGGGAGTTCGGCGAGAAGCAGGTCCACATCTGGCGCCGCTCCTTCGACGTGCCGCCCCCCAACGGCGAGTCCCTGGAGATGACCGCGAAGCGCGTGCTGCCCTTCTTCGACCGCGCCATCGCGGGGGACCTGCGCCAGGGCAAGAACGTGCTCGTCGTGGCGCACGGCAACTCCAACCGCTCGCTGGTGATGCGCCTGGACAAGCTGTCCGGTGAGACCGTGGTGGGCCTGGAGCTCGCCACCGGCGTGCCGCTCGTCTACGAGATTGGCGCCGAAGGCCAGGTCGTCTCCAAGCGCGGCTGAAGCAGGCTGACGCTTCGCGGCGGCAGGCAGGGCCTTCATGGGGAAGACGCAAGGGGGCTTGAATGAGCGCCCGGCTGTCCCGTCAGATGGGACGAAGCACGAACACCCCCAAGGATGCACACCATGAAGGCCCTGACCCTCGCCGTCGTCCTGCTCTCCTCCGCCGCCTCGCTGGCCCAGACGGCGCCGCGCGCCGAGGAGTCGGTCAACGTCAACGCCGCTGGCAGCTCCGAGTTCCGCCGCTGCCACCGCCCCC
>NZ_JBKGHJ010000091.1:0-20461 GCF_046520365.1 Corallococcus sp. 4LFB | reverse complement strand
CCGCCGCCGCCGCAGAAGGTGCCGCCGGAGACCTTCGACAACGCGCTCAAGGCGTACTTCGACGGCAATCCGCGCGCCGCCGCCGGTCCGCTGTACGCGTGGCTCCAGGCCACGCCCCGCACGGATGACAACTACGCGTGGGGCCAGTACTTCCTCGCGCGCAGCCTCATCGACCTGGGGCTCACCCACGCGGGCGCGGCGTACCTGGCGCGCATCGCGCGCGAGCGCACCAACCCCAACGTGCTGCCGCGCGCGCTGGACGCGCTGAAGGGCCTGACGGACCGGCCGCACGACGAGGTGATGATCGACGAGCAGGTCTTCGGCGCGCTCGACCTGGGCTTCCTCCCGGATGAGACGGGCGCCTACGCGCACTACCAGCAGGGCCTGGTGGACCTGCGCGTGGGCAACGAGCGCTGGGCGAACACGCACTTCTCCAAGCTGCCGGAGACCAGCGCGGAGGCGAGCCACGCGAAGTTCGCGCTGCTCGTGACGCGGCTCAAGAAGGTGAAGGATCCGCCGGACGAGATGGTGAAGGACTTCCTCGACCTGTCCCAGGACGAGAAGCTCACCCGCGAGGCGCGCAACGAGGCGGCGCTCGCGGTGGCCCGCCTGCGCTACGAGAAGAAGGACTTCACGGGCGCGCTGGACGCGTACGGCAAGGTGAAGCTGCCGGAGCTGGACCCCGGCCGCGCCAGCCTCTACCTGGAGGAGGCGTGGACCCGCTACAAGCTGGGCGACCTCCGCGCGGCGCTGGGCATCCTCACCACGCTGGACGCGCCGTCCTTCCGCGATGAGTTCATGCCGGACAAGTACCTGCTGCGCGCGCTCATCTTCCGCGACCTGTGCCACTACCTGCCCGCCAAGCGCGCGGCGAAGGAGCTGACGCGCCGGTACGCGGACTCGCTGGAGTCCGTGCGCAACCGCGAGGACCTGAGCCAGGACGCGCGCCTGCGCCGCGCCGCCAACGCGCACGGCGGCACCCAGCGCGCCGCGAAGTTCGTGTCGCTGCTGGACCTGGAGGGCGAGCGCCTGGGCCGCTTCGCCGGCAGCTTCGGCGACCGGCTCTTCGGGCACCTGACGCGGCTGTATGACCTGTCCCACGCGGAGGCCGTGCGCGTGTACGACTCGCGCTTGCAGGAGGCCGTGCGCCAGGAGGCGGACACGCTCCTGCGCGCCGCCGAACAGGTGCGCCTCATGGAGTACGAGGTCGGCCTCAAGCTGTACGAGCGCGTGAAGAAGGGCGCCCAGGTGGTGGCGGCGGAAGAGGAAGAGCTGCTGTCGCCCGCCCAGGTCGCCTTCAAGTTCGACAACGAATACTGGAACGACGAGCTCAAGTCCTACCGGGTCCGCATCGAGAGCCGTTGCATCGAGGAAACCCCATGACCGGCCCGTTCACCGGCCTCATCACCGCCGCGCTGCTCGCGGCCGCGGCCCCCGGCCCTGGCGGCCGCGTGGGACCCAACACCAACCCCATCGTGTCCAAGGCGAAGGAGCGCGAGGAGCTCGTCGCCAAGCTCAAGCGCGACATCTTCAAGGTGGACCGCGCCATCGGCGAGACGGAGAAGCTCATCTCCAAGAGCCGCAACGCCCCCTACCTGCCGGACCTGCAGTTCCGGCTGGCGGAGCTCTACGTCGAGAAGAGCCGCTACGTGTACTACCTCCAGGCGGAGACCCGGCCGGAGGGCGCCACGGGCGCCATCGTCTCCCCGGAGACGCGCCTGATGAAGCAGAAGGCGGTGCAGATGTACTACCGCCTGCTGCGCGAGTACCCGGACTTCAAGGACGGGGACCAGGTGACGTTCTACCTGGCGCACGAGCAGCGCGAGCTGGGCCAGTTCGACGAGATGCTCAAGACGCTGGGGGACCTGACGCGCAAGTACCCCAACAGCCCGCTGCGCCTGGAAGCCGAGCAGATTCTGGGTGACCACTTCTTCGACAAGGCGGACCTGGTCGAAGCGGAGCGGCACTACCAGGCCATCCTGGAGCTGCCGCCGTCGCCGGTGCACGACCTGGCCCGCTACAAGATGGGCTGGATCCGCGTGAACCAGGCCAAGCACGCGGAGGCCGTGACGTTCTTCGAGGCGGCGGCCGCCAGCGCGCCCCTGCCCGGCGTGGACGTGAAGAAGGCGCTCAACGTCAAGCGCGAGGCGCTGCTGGACCTGGTCTACAGCTACACGGAGGCCAAGCCCCCGAAGGGCGCGCTCAACTACTTCGAGAAGCTCAGCGAGGGCCGCGCCACGTACGCGCTCGCGCTGGACAAGCTGGGCAACCGCTACTTCATCAAGCAGCAGTACGAGTGGGCCATCCCCGCGCTGCGCAAGCTGATGGAAGTGCAGCCGGACCCGGAGCTGGACCTGGAGCGCGGGCAGAAGCTGTATGACTCGCTCAAGGCCGCCAAGGGCAAGGTGATGCCGGAGCCGGAGGACATCCGCTTCCTCGTGCGCGCCGCGGTGCAGAGCAAGACCGACCCGGAGGTGGCGGAGGCCGACCGCAAGAAGCAGCTCGCGGAGCTGGAGGAGATGGCGCGCGACCTGTCCACGCAGGTGCACCTGGCCGCGCAGAAGGCGGACTCGCGCGAGCTGTACGTGAAGGCCGCGGACGCCTACCGCGAGTACCTGGGCCTGTTCCGGCCGGAGCAGTACGTGCGGCCCATCATGAAGAACCGCGCGGACGCGCTCTTCGCCGCGAAGGAGTTCCCGGAGGCCGCGCGCCAGTTCGAGGAGCTGGCCCGCTACGAGGACAAGGCCAAGGACGACAAGGCCGTGGACACGGCCATGTACGGCGCGCTCCTGGCCCACTTCTCCACGCTCAAGCCGGAGGAGGCCCAGAAGCGCAACGCCTTCGAGGTCGCCGACGCGCGGCAGGCGCTGAAGCTCCTGGGCGCGTCCTACGTGTCGCGCTACCCGCAGAGCCCGCATGTGCTGGACGTGAAGTTCAACATCGCGCGCGCCTACTACGAGGACGGCGAGTACCCGAAGGCGGCGGAGCTGTTCACCGCGTTCGCGCTGGCGCACCCGCAGTACAAGGACGCGCCGGTGGCGGGCAACCTGGCCCTGGACAGCCTGCGGCAGGTGAACGACTTCAAGAAGCTGGACGAGACGGGCCGCAAGTTCCTCGCGTCCGCGCTGCCGTCCGGCTTCCGCGGCGAGGTGCAGAAGATCCTCACGCAGAGCAAGGCCGAGGCCCTGGACGAGCTGGCCCTGCGGAGCGCGCAGGAGACGGGCGACGTCATCGAAGGCCTGATGAAGGTCGCGGACGAGAACAAGAACACCGACATCGGCGAGAAGGCGCTCTACGGCGCGTTCACCGCCGCGCGGGAGAAGCGCGACCTGCCCCGCGAGCGCGAGCTGGGCGCGAAGCTGGTGCAGTCCTACCCCAAGAGCCAGTACCTGTCGGACGTGCTCCTGACGCTGGGCCGGCACGCGGCGGAAGCCGCGGCCTTCAACGAGGCGGCCGGCTGGTTCGAACAGGTGGGCCAGAAGCTGACGGGCGACCTGGCGTCGGTGGACGGCTGGATGGCCGGCGCCCGCCTGCGCATCGCGCTGGGTGAGTACAAGGAAGCGTCCCGCAACCTGGAGACGGCCGCCGAGGCCTCGGGCGCGCGCAAGGGCGAGGTGCTGTCGCTGCTCGCCGAGACGCGCCTGAAGCAGAAGGACTACGGCCGCGCGAAGACGGCGGCGGAGACCGCGCTCAAGCTGGACAAGAACAACGTGGCCGCCGCGGCGGTGCTCGCGGAGGTGCAGGCCACGACCGCGCCCACCGCTCCGCCGGACGCGCTCATCTCCACCCTCACCGCCGCGGTGCAGGGCCCCAACGGCCAGACGGAAGAGGCGGCCAAGGGGCTCTGGTACCTGGGCGAAATCCTCTACCGCGGCTACAAGGACCTGCCGGCGGACAAGGTGGAGGAGAAGGTCGCCGCGCTCCAGGCCATGGAGGGCGTGTACACGCAGGCCGCGTCCCTGGGCTATCCGGAGTGGGCGGTGGCGTCGCTGTGGAAGATTGCCCTGGCGTACGGCCACATCGCGGACGTGGTGGACCAGACGCCGGTGCCCGGCGGGCTGTCCGCCGCGGAGACGAAGCAGTTCCAGGACGCGGTGAAGCAGCAGGTGGGGCCGCTCAAGGCCCGCTCCGACGAGGCCTTCAAGGCGTGCCTGTCCCGCGCGGAGTCGCTGGAGGTCTTCAACGGCCGCGGTGGTGGGCTGCCGCAACCGCACGGACGTGGCCGCGCTGCCGGTGCCGCCCCGGCGCGCCCACGCAGCCCGCGGCGCTGGAGGACCTGCGCAAGAAGGCGGAGAGGGTGCTCACCGCGGAGGCGCTGGAGGCCCTGGGCATGGGCTACCTGGACGCGCACCAGTACGGCATGGCGCAGCTGACCTTCGGGCGCGTGACGGAGCTGCAGGACACGCGCGCGTCCGCGCACGCGGCGCTGGGCTGGGCCATGCTCAACCTGGGTGACGCCATGGGGGCCCGGGCGGCATACGCCAAGGCGCTGGAGGCGGACCCCACCTACGACAAGGCCCGCCTCAACCTGGCCGCGCTGCGCTGCCGCTTCGGCGACACGGACGGCGCGCGGCGCGAGCTGGCCGTGCTCAAGGACATGGGCACGCTCAACGGCCCGGACGTGGACGCCGGATGGAAGGCCTGCAAGTGAGCGCGCCCTTGCGCCTCATCGCTCCGGTGCTGGTCGCGCTCGTCTCCACCGCGTGTGGTGACGAGGGCGGCAAGCTGGAGGGCAGCGTGACGGAGCTGCTCGACCTGCGCTACCAGCGCACGGAGGCCCAGCTCGCGGAAGGGACGCTGGCGGTGAGCTTCGTCAACACGCAGGGCAGCGGGCAGGACGTGGTGTTGAAGGTGAGCGCGCGGGTGGCGGACATGCTGCCGGACACCGAATACGCGGGTTCGCTGGACATCGACCTGGCGGAGGCGCTGGAGGACGGCTCGCAGCGGGGCAGCGTGGACCGCAGCGTGCTGGACGAACCGGTGCGTCCCTTCCCGCCGCTCGTGCGCGGCAACCTCTTCGTGAAGTCCCTTCCGAAAACCACCGGAGACCGCGTGTCGGGCGAGTTCAACGTCACCTTCACCAACGGCACCGACGTCTACTCCGGCCGCACCATCTTCAGCCGTTTCGAGGCCACTGCTCCATGAAGCGCCACCTGCTCCTCAGCCTGTCCCTCCTGACCGCCGCCTGCGGCCCGAGCTACGGCATGCGCGTGCCGGACACGCTGGTGAAGAAGCTGCCGTACGAGACGCGCATCGAGCTGCTGGAGGCGGAGAACGACCTGGCGCTGGCCATCGACCGCGTGGACGAGGCGGACAACGAGGTCAACCGCGCGCGCGACCACATCCGCCGCGCGAAGTCCCGCCAGGAGGCCGCCGAGGACGAGGAGGACCGCGCCCAGGACGCCTCGTCGCGAGAGGTGGCGCAGCTGGCCATCGCGGAGTCCGAGTCCCGCGTGGAGTACCTGCGCGCGCACCAGCGCCTCAATGTGGGGTTGCGCGAGGTGGAGCAGCTGTCCCTGCGCTGCGCCTTCGCGCGCTTCGAGCTGGCGCGGCTGACCGCGGCGCGCAAGGCGAAGGTGCAGGGCAGTGAGCGCCTGGAGCCCAAGGACTTCGAGGAGCAGGTGTCCGAGTGCGAGGCCGAGGTGAAGGAGCAGCGCGCCAACCTCGCCGGGGACACGAAGGAAGCGCAGGCGGCGAAGGAGGCGTGGGAGGCGAAGAAGGCCGCCCTCGCCAAGAAGACCTTCGACGCGCGCGCCAGCCCGTACGTGGAGAACCTGTGATGACGAAAGCCGGCGTCCTCCTCCTCCAGTTGTTGACGGCCCAGGCCCCTGCCCCGGAGGCGACTCCGCCGGAGAAGCCCGTCAGCGCCCCGCGCGCGGACAAGCTCCCGGACGACCCGGACGCGCTCTACAAGCTGGGCACGGCCTTCCTGTCGCAGAACCAGCCGCGCCGCGCGCTGGCGCCGCTGACGAAGCTGGTCGAGCTCACGCCGGACGGCGTGCCCGCGAAGGTGGCGCTCGCGCGCGCGCTGCGGCTGTCGGGTGACGTGCCCAAGGCCAAGGCGCTGCTGGACACGGCGCTGGCGGCCTTCCCGGAGGAGGCCACGCTGCGCTCGGAGCGCGGCCTGCTGGCGCGCATCCAGGACGACACGGACGAGGCCATCACCCAGTACTCCGTGGCGACGGAGCTTTCGCCGAAGGACGCGGAGCTGCGCTTCAACCTGGGCGAGGTGCTCCAGCGCGCGAACCGCACGGACGACGCCATCGAGGCGTACCGCGAGGCGCTGAAGCTGGACGGCGCGCTCCAGGTGGCGCGGGTGAACCTGGGCAAGGCGCTGGCGGAGAAGGGCCTGGGCGCCGAGGCCAAGGAGACGCTGCGCGAGGCCATCCGCCAGAAGGACAGCGACGCGGAGGCGCACTACAACCTGGGCGTCGTGCTGATGCGGGAGAACGACGCCACGGGCGCGTTCGCGGAGTACCAGGCGGCGCTCAAGGCGGACCCGAAGCACGCGCGCGCGCAGAACAACCTGGGCGTGGTGCTGGACGGCCAGGGCAACGCGCGCAAGGCGGCGGAGGCGTTCCAGAAGGCCATCGCGTTGGATCCGAAGTACGCGGAGGCGCACTTCAACCTGGGGCTCGCGTGCTTCCAGCTGGGGGAGAACGCCCGGGCGACGAGGGCCTTCGAGAAGGCGCTGCTCCTGGAGCCGCGTCGCGCGAGCGGCCCGTACACGCAGCTGGGCCAGCTGTACCTGGCGCAGGGCAAGAAGACGCAGGCGGTGTCCGCGTTCCAGAAGGCCATCGAGAAGAGCGCCGACGACGGCAGGAAGACGACGGAGGCGTACCAGGGCCTGGCGCGCGCGTACCTGGCGCTGGGCAAGGTGGACGACGCGGTGGCCACGCTGAAGACGGCGGTGGAGACCTTCCCGGACGACCCCGGCACCCGCTCGGGCTACGGCGACGCGCTCAAGGCCAAGGGCGACCTGGACGGCGCCATCGCGCAGTACTCGGCCTGCGTGAAGCTCCAGCCCACGGTGGAGAACCGGCTGGCCCTGGCGGATACGTACGCCAGGAAGCACGTGGGCGCCCAGGCGCGGCCCCTCTACGAGGCCGTGCTCCAGGAGGACCCGAAGCACCGCGCGGCGAAGCTGGGCCTGGCGGACCTGCTGCTCTCCATGGGCGACTACGCGGCGGCGGAGAAGCTGCTGACGCCCGCGCAGGGCGAGGAGGCGGACACGGCGGCGCTGGCGCGGCTGGGCATCCTGCACTCGCGGCGCGGCCGGCCGGAGCTGGCGGTGCCGGAGCTGGAGGCCGTGGTGGCGAAGGACCCCGCGCAGCTGGAGGCCCGCGCGGAGCTGGGCTTCCTGTACCTGCGCGGCGGTGACGAGTCCAAGGCCCTGCAGGTGCTGAGCGACGTGCTGGCGGTGGAGCCGCGCAACTCGCTGGGCCTCCTGTACCTGGGGCACACGCTGTACCGGCAGGGCAAGCTGCCGGAGGCGGAGAAGGCCTTCCGGGGCGCGTCGCAAGTGGACGCGAGCGCGGGCGAGCCGCACTTCGCGCTCGCGCAGCTGCTGGAGGCCACCAACCGCAAGCCCGAGGCGAAGAAGGAGTACGAAGCGGCGGTGAAGTTGCAGCCAGACCATGCGGACGCGAAGTCCGCGCTGCAGAAGCTGGCCGTCGACGTGCCGTGACGTGCGCGGCGGGGAAGCCTTCCCGCTGCCCCAGGGGTTGAGTCCGTGCTGGAGTGGCACGCTCACGCAGTCCCTGGGGAGGTACGTCATGAAGGTGCGGATGGGATTCGCCGCGGTATTGCTGCTGGGCCCGCTGACGGCGGGCGCGGTGAGCCAGAAGCTGCGTTACAGGTTCGAGTCGGTGTCCGACCCGGTGACCACCGTGGTGGACGACAGCGGCAAGGGCCACACGGGCACCGTGCAGGCGGCCAACGGCGGCACCGTGACGGTGGAGGCGGCGGGCTACGAGGGCCAGGGCGTGCGCTTCCCCGCCGTCTGTGTCGGGACGACGTGCGCGAAGGCGTTCATCAGCGCGGCGGACTCCGTGTCGCTCAACCCGGGCACGGCGCTGTTCTCCTTCGGGGCGCGCGTGCGCGTGACGCTCGCGGAGCTGAGCACGGACCACGGCTCCAACCTGGTGCAGAAGGGGCTCTCCTCCACGGCCCAGTGGAAGTTGCAGCTGGACGACGCGGTGGCGGGCAAGCCCAGCTGCGTGGTGCGCACCACCGGCGGCGCGGACGCCGTCATCGTCAAGTCGTCCGTGGGCATCGCGGACGGCACCTGGCACAAGGTGACGTGTCAGCGCACCAGCACCACGCTGACCATCCTCGTCGACAACGTGGCCCGGGGCAGCGCGCTGCTCGCCAGCACCTACGACATCAACCCCACGGGCCAGTCCGTCGGCATCGGGGCCAAGAGCGCGGGGAACAACAACGACCAGTTCCACGGCGCCATGGACGAGGTGTACTTCAACCTGGATTGAGTCCGGGCTACTCGTGTGAACGCATGAGCTCCCCCGGCAGCGCCGGCCCCGTGGGCGCGGGCCGGGGTGACTCCGCGAGCGTCCTGCCGAAGCGGTAGCGCGCCTCCGCGTGGACGCCGAAGGACTCGCCTCCGGCGCTCGCCAGCAGCACGAGGTCGTCGTCGGGGCTCGCGCCCGCGGGCAGGCCCAGGGTCCAGGGCACTTCGCGCGTGTCCCCGTCCAGGACGATGGGCGCGGTGGGGCCTTCGCGGAGGACCGTTCGCGGCGGCACGCGCAGGGAGACCTGCACGGGCGCGGTGAAGCCCGGGCTCCGGTCGAACCGCGCGACGAGCCGCACCGTGTCCGCGCTGACATCCACCACGCGCCAGGAGACGTGCAGCGGCGCGGGGATGCGAGCCGTGGCGGGGAGCACCGTGGGCTCGGGCGCCGTGCGGTCCGTCGCCGTGGCGCCGTCCTCCGGGCCTCGCGTGAGCGCGATGGAGCGGGGGGCCGCCACCGCGTCCGGGGCGCGCGGCTTCACGGGGGCGGGCCGGGAATCGTGGCGCTCGTGCGACGGCAGGTCCCAGGAGCCCATCCCGTGCGAGGGAAGCGCCACCGAGCGCGCGGACGCGAGGAGCGTTGGCGACGAGGCGTGGACGGGCTTCTCCTTCGCATGGAGGGGTGGCGCTGAAGCGCGGAGTGGCTTCTTGCGCCGCACGCGGTCCACGCCGGCTGCCATCCCCGCCGACAGCGCTCCGACCAGCGCCAGGGCCAGCACGGCCCCGCCACGCGTTTGCGCATCAGGGGACGCAGGAGCTTCAGGGGTGCGGCTCGCCGGCTTCGCGGCATCGAACGTGGAAGCTTCATGGGCACGGGGACACGGGCGCGGGGCTTCCGCTTCGCGGGGACGTCATCGGCACGGACACGGATGCGGGGCTTCCACTTCGCGGGGACGTCATGGGCACAGGGGCTCGTGGCTGGGGTACGGGAAGGCGGTGGCGGGCTCCGTCGCCGCGTCCACCAGGGTGCGCGGGAAGCCCTGGCACCTCAGCGCGTCCAGGAAGTCCGCGAGGCACGGTGAGGGTCTGCCCGTGTCCACCACGTCCGTGAGCGCTCCCTTCTCATCCTGCTTCCAGGTGTGCCGCGTGTAGCCGCGCGCCCAGGGGGAGCGATTCATCGCGGGGGCGGAGAGCGCGTCGTAGAGGGGCTGGCTCGACGAGGTGCCGGTGGCCGCGCGGTAGAGGATGGCGGCCACCTCGTTCTCGTCCACGGACTGGAGCAGACCGGCCTCCGCGCGGGGCCGCGTCCAGGGGCTGACCGAGGAGGCTCGCGCGGACAGGTCCACCCAGAACATCGTCCCGCCCTGCCGGTCGAAGTAGCGGGGACTGCGGCGCGCGTCGGCGCTGAACCACGTGGCCCAGCCCTCGCTCCACGCCTGTCCCGGGAAGGTGGGCACGCCCACGAAGTGCGGACCGCCCTCCTCCGGGCTGGTGCCCCGGCTGGCCATCACCCAGTGCCCCAGCTCGTGCATCACCATCGCGTCCGACCACCACGCCGCATCCGAGTCCCCCGGCAGCCACACCTGCGACTCCCAGCTCCGGCCCACCGCCGTCACCGGCCAGGGCGCGAAGCACGCACCGCAGGACCAGGTCGTCCCGAAGCCCAGCCACGCCACCACGGGCAGCCCGTCGCGTCCGCCGTAGCGCTCGCGCATCCGGCGCCAGGCCGTGCCCAGCACGTCGAACACCGCCGCCGCGCCGGATCCCTCGGACTCGGTGAGGGTGAAGTCGGGTTGTCCGGACAGCTCGCGCGTCGTGCGCGACCAGCTCCAGATGCGCGCCGCTTCGCCCGGCACCGTCGTCACCGACTGCGCCCCCGTCAACGCCGGATCCGCCACCGCGTAGGCCACCGCGCCGTCACGTCCCCGTCCCGCCGCGTACACGACGACGCGGTCGTCCTCACCGAATGAGGACGGCACCTTCAGCGTGAAGCGGCCAGCGTCATCCGTCACCTGCGAGTCGAGCACCTTCGTGCCCTGGAACGACACGATGAGGAAGCCCCGCGCGGGCACGGGGTCCCACTCCAGGGCCCACGTGCGGAACTCCGCATCCGGGAAGCGGCGTGCGTAGCGCACCGTGCCGCTCAGCGTGGGCCCGGGCGCTCCACAGAAGCCCCGGCCCGGCGCGGCGGTACAGGCCACGTCACAGGCCCGCGTGACCCAGCGGCCGTTCGTGCACACCTGCAAGGTCCGCGACTCCGTGCATCGCGAGACACCGTCGACACACGCCGTGCCCGAGACACAGGCGACCTCGGGCGATTCGACACAGGTCGTGTCCTCCGCGCAGTCCTCCCGGTGCACGGCGCCCCCTTCACACCGCTCCAGCACGCGAGGCCCCAGGCACCGTGACGGCGCGGGGAGCTGATCACACGCGAGCGAGGGCCGGGCGGTCTCCTCGGGCAGCGACGTGACGCAGGCCGCGCAGGCCGCGCCCTCGCAGTCCGCGGCACAGGGCGTCAGCTCCGCGCCCGGGTCGCAGCCCGCGAGCCCAGCAGGGCCACGAGCGCCCAGCACCACACCCAGACGCCGCGTCCCACCAGGAGAAGACCTCGTTCGAGCCAGCGCCCCACAGCGGGGCGGGATGCGAGCGAGAGGACAGCACGCACGCCTTGAGCCCGGGCAGAGCCGGGAGGACGACGGCCCCCTGCCCGCCCGCCTCCCGCCACCGCCCGGACCTGCTGGCCGATTGGTCGACATCCGCGCTCGGAGTTCGATTGTGCGGCGCGGCCCCGCCGTGGATCTTGGGTCCACCGTGAGCGGCCGAGCCCTCCTGAGCCCCGACGCGCTCGCTCGAGGAGCATGGCCATGAATGAGGCATCCAGCCGTCGCGGCTTCCTGTCCGCGGTCGTATTGCTGGGCGTTGGAGGCACGGCAAGCGATGCCGTCGCCGCGACGCCCAAGGCGGAGGGCAAGTCAAAGCCCGCGGAGGTGAACGCCACCGAGGACCTGATGCGCGAGCACGGCATCATCCGCCGCACGCTCCTGGTGTACGACGAAGTCGCTCGCCGCCTGGGCCTTCGTGAAGAGAAGGCCCCCGTGGAGGTGCTCGCCCGGGCCGCCCGCCTCATGCGCGACTTCGGTGAGGGCTACCACGAGAAGACGGAGGAGACGGAGGTCTTCCCCCGGCTGGTGAAGGCGGGCCAGCAGAAGGAGCTCGTGCAGGTGCTGCTCGTTCAGCACGCCGCCGGGCGCAAGGTCACCGAGGCCCTCCTGACCGCGACGGCCGGTCGCGACGCACTCACGCAACCCCAGCAGCGGGCCGAGGTCGCGCGGCGGCTCACCGGGTTCATCCGCATGTATGCGCCGCACGCCGCGCGGGAGGACACCGTCCTGTTCCCCGCGTTCCGCGACCTCTTCGATGCGAAGCAGTTCGACGAGCTCGGCGAGCGCTTCGAGGAGCAGGAGCACCGGCTGCTGGGGAGCGACGGTTTCGAGAACGCGCTCAAGGAGGTGGCCTGGCTGGAGCGCGCGCTCGGCATCCACGACCTCGCCCGGTTCACGGTTGCGGAGAAGTAGAAGCCTCCGTGCGCGCGAGGAACGCGGCCAGCAAGGCCCGCCGCTCCTCCTCCCCCAGCACCCCATCCAGCGCGGGGAACAGGTACGTCTCCTCGCGCAGCGAGTGGTGGTGCTCCAGGTGCTTGAACGTGCTCTCCATGTCGAACACGCGCAGCACCGCGCGGCGGTAGTCCGGGGCGCTCGCGTCCAGCGCGTCCACGGCGTCCTGACACTTCGCCAGCAGCTCGCGCATGCGCTGGTGCTCGCCGGTGAAGAGCTCCGGCGCGGCGCCGCGAATCCGTCCGGCGCGGGGCAGCTCCGGCAGCAGCAGCGCCTCCTCCGCCTCCAGGTGCCGCGTCAGCGCCTCGCGATAGCGCGACAGCCGTTCACGCGCCGCGGGCAGGTCCATGCCCATCAGCGCCTCCTGGTGCAGGAGGAACAGCTCTTCCAGGTCGCGGTGGAGCGCACCCAGGCTGACGAAGTCGGTGGGCCCGGACATCGAAAGCCCTTCAGTGCACCTTGTCGTCGCGCACGTGGGCCTCGCGGACCACTCGGGGGCGCGGCGTCACCATGCGGGCCACGCCGGAGTAGAGCTGATCCTCCGTGTAGACCTTGCGCACGCGGCGGTGCGACGCGCGCGGGTGGTAGGCCGGGCCTGGGCGCTCCAGCCACTGGAGCACCCGCACCTCGCCGGAATACGCCAGGTCCGCGAGCAGCGCCTCCGGGCACAGCTTCAGGTAGCGCCGCACCAGCGGCCGCAGGCGGCGCCCGAACTCCGCGCCCAGCTTCGCGTGGCGGCGGCCCGCGTGCAGCGTGCCGTCGAAGCGCAGCGAGATGTGGAAGAGCTCGTGCATCAGCGTCTCCAGCCGCGACTTCGCGGTGGAGCCCCGGAAGAAGAGCGGGCGCAGCGTGATGCAGTACAGGATGCGGCGGCCCCGAATGCGCACCACCGGCTTGCGCCGCCCCGCCTTGTCGATGCTCTTGCCCCCCTTGAAGCACAGGGGCTTCACCGTGCCGCGCGACGCCCGGCGGGCCTCGCCGGCGACGACGAGGATGCGGCCCACCTTCACGTGCCCGAACTCGGGCATGCGCGCGGCGATGTCCCGGATGAGGGAGCGCAGGGTCCGGTTGAAGTTGGGACGTCGGGGAGCCACGGTTGGTGGACAGTCTAGCGGAAAACCCCTTGGGAGCAGCCCCTGCCCTCCCCAGAATGTCCTGCGTGAATCGCTCGACCTGCCTGATGACCCTGGTGTCCGCGCTGTTCGCCCTCTGCGCCGGGTGCGCCTCCGCCCCGGTCCGCTCCAGCGCCCCCCCCGCCCTGACGGCCCAGGAGACGACCGTCGTCTCCCAGGGGCTCACCGACGCCTCCGTGCGCTACACCGGACAAGTCACCGGCACCGCCACCGGCGTCGTGGAGCGCGCCGACTACGAGCTCGTCGCCGACGGGCAGGTGGTGAAGACGGGCTCCGTGAAGCTGGGGGTGCCGTTCGCCCCGGGCACGCCCGCGGACTTCTCCATCGAGGAGAAGTCCGCCTACGTGAAGGGCCCGGAGGACCTGGCCCGCCTGAGCGCCCAGGGCGGCACGGTGCTCATCGCGCTGCGCGGCACGCTGGTGGTGCGCTCCGGCGGCAGCGAGGACAGCCTGCCCTTCGCCGCCAGCCGCGCGGTGCGGGTGCCCCACCTGCCGGAGGTCGTCGTGGAGAGCCTGGACGCGGCCCGCTACTCGGCGGAGGAGGTGCAGATCAACCTGCGGCTGGGCGTGCGCAACCCGAACCCGTTCCCGCTGCGGCTCGACTCGCTGACCTACCAGGTCACCGTCGCGGACCGGCCCCTGGAGGAGGGGACCGCCGCCCAGGCGGACACGGTGGATGCGTCCGCCACGGGCGTGTACCCGGTGGAGATCGCCGTGACGGCGCAGTCCTGGGGCCCGGGCGTGAAGGGGCTCATCTCCAAGGGCGTCCTGCCCTACAGCGTGAAGGGCGAGGTGAAGGGCCCCCTGCTGCAGGTCCCCTTCTTCCTCAAGGGTGACGTGAAGCTCAACGTGTCCCGCTAGACTGGGGCGCGCGCGTGCCCATCTACCTGCTGAGTGACGACGAGCCGGAGCTGTTCCCCCCGCCCTCCAAGGCGGACAAGAGCGGCCTGCTCGCGGTGGGCGGCGACCTGCGCCCGGAGCGGCTGGTGGCGGCCTACGCGCAGGGCATCTTCCCCTGGTACAGCGAGGGGCAGCCCATCCTGTGGCACTCGCCGGACCCACGCTTCGTGCTGGAGCCGGAGAAGCTCCACGTAGGCCGTTCGCTGCGCAAGGTGATGAACCGGGGCACGTACACGGTGCGCTACGACACCGTGTTCGCGAAGGTCATCGACGCGTGCTCGCGCGTGCACCGGCCGGGGCAGGACGGCACCTGGATCACCGACGCCATGAAGCAGGCGTACATCCGGCTGCACGAGCTGGGGCTGGCGCACTCGGTGGAGGCGTGGGACGGCGAGGTGCTGGTGGGCGGGCTGTACGGCGTGTCGCTGGGCGCGGCGTACTTCGGGGAGAGCATGTTCGCGCTGGCACCGGACGCGTCGAAGGTGGCGTTCGCCACGGCGGTGGAGCGCTTCAAGGGCTGGGGTTTCCAGCTCATCGACTGCCAGGTGGAGACGGAGCACCTGGAGCGCTTCGGCGCGGAGTCCTGGCCGCGCAAGCGCTTCCTCGCGGCGCTCGACCAAGCGCTGAAGGAGCCGACGCGGCGGGGGCCGTGGACGGAGTAGGCTTCACCGGATGGACGTCCACTACACCTGGATTGGCCCCCCGCCGCAGGACCGCAACCGCGACATCAACGCACCGAAGGCGCTGGCGACGCGCTGCGCGGGCCAGAGCGTCAAAATCTATTTCTGGTGTCTGGACGCGCAGGTCGCGACGTACGAGCGGGACTTCGCCGCGCACAAGAACGTCACCGTGCGTGGGATGGAAGCGTTCCTGACGAAGGCCGGCACGAAGGCGTATCGCTGGTACTACTGGTACCAGGAGTCGGACGACTGGGCCGTCGCGGCGATGACGGACATCCTGAACTGGGGCCTGGCGCACGGGACGCCGCCCTCGTACCGGGCCTTCGTGAAGGACGCGTGGTCGCTGTTCCTCATGTACACGTGGGGCGGCTACGTGCTGGACGCGGGCGTGGGGCCGCACGGCGGCGGCACGTTCGCGCTGCCGGAGCCGAAGGGCTTCATGGCGCCGTCCCTGACGAGGGAGGACGCGCTGTCCATCCGCCGCTTCCAGCTGTCCCGGCTGGCGGGGTGGCAGGCGCAGGGCGACGTGACCCTCAACGACATGCGCGTGGACGAAGTCTGCGGCGCCATGAACTACGCGAACCCGGACGACGGGGTGACGGAGATGTGTCCCCAGTTGGAGGTGTGGATGCTGGGGAGCCCGCGCTACGCCAAGGGCGCCTGGGCGGCGCTCAAGCAGTACTGCGTGGTGTGGAAGGAGATGCAGCAGAACAACACGCTGGTGAGCGCGACCGCGCCGCAGGTGTTCCGCTACCTCATCGCCGGCTCCGTCTACAACGGCCTGACGCGCACGCAGAAGGGCGCCGTCCAGGCTCCGCACGGTTCGTTCTGGTACTGCACGGACAACAAGGACGGCACGGTGGACGTGCCGACCCTGAAGCTGCGCAAGACGTATCACGGCTCCAGCGCGCAGTAGCCAGCGCTACTTCTTGCACGGGGACAGCGTGCGCTTCGCGTGGAGGAGGTCCTCTTCCGTGGGGCTTCCGTAGCGCACGGCCTTCGGCGCGGCCTTGAGCTTCTGGTAGTCGTACGCGTAGAGCACGCCCAGCTCCCGGCTCAGGATGAAGCGCGGACCGCTGAAGTCCCAGAGGCCTCCGAAGAGCTGGCCTCCCGGCTTGAGCGGCGTCAGCGCCGTGCTCTCCCGCCCCCGCACGAACAACATGGACAGGTCGTCCGTCGCCCAGTTGCACGGGTTGCTGCCGTTCCTGTGCAGATAGGAGACCGTCAGGTCGAACGCGCCCTCGCCCTCGTCGCCCGTCACGCCGAAGTACTCCCACAGCCGCGCGCACTCCGGCGCAGCGCAGTCCTGCGGCGGGATGTGCTCCGCGTAGTCCGGCGGCATGCCGTCCATCTCCTTGCCCGTCAGGCTCCGGTTGGGCCGGCGCAGCACGCACCCCGTGGGCTCGTCCTTCTGCCGCAGCGCGATGGGCGTGCCCGGAAGCCGCCCGGGCGGCAGCACCTCGCACTCCATCGCCAGCTCCGCCATCAGGTACGTCTGGCGGTCCTCGTCCGTCCCCATCCGCACCGCCCAGTACGCGATGGGCGTGCCCTTGCACGCCTTCGACTTCTCCTTGCCGAACACCCAGATGGACGCCTTCTTCGTGTCCAGCGCGCCCAGCTTGCGCGCCATCTCCATGGGCACCGGCTTCACCCCGGAGCGGCTCCGTGCCCCCGCCCGGAAGAACCTGTCCTTCGAGGCCGGGATGATGGCCTGGTGCACCAGCCAGCCCAGCCGGTCGATGCCCACCTGCCCCATGGCCGTCATCGGCAGGAACTCCGGCTTCACCGGGCAGCCCCGGTCCAGCTCCGGCATGTCCACCACCACCGCCGAGCCGTCATCGTCCTGCGCCCACGCGGCCCCAGGCCCCACCGTCAGCGCCAGCACCAGCGCGAACCCCGCGCGCATTACTCCGTTCGTCATTCCGTCGGACCTCCACCCACGGTCATACCGCAAGCGGAAGCGCTCCGGCACGGCCCACGCTCAGCGCGGCTTCTTCGACGGCGCCTTGCGCTTCACTGGCGGCGGAGCTGGCGCCACCCCGGCATCCGGCGCGGGCACGTCCGACACCGTCGCGTCCATCGCCTCCTGCGTCGCGGAGTCCTCCGGCTTCGGCGGCGCCTCCACCTCCGTGCGGTCCTCCAGCGGCACGCGGCCCACCGCGCGGTTGAACAGCTCCCACAGCGCCTTGCGGTGCCCGGCCCGGTCCGTCTTCCCCGACAGCACCAGCCCCGCGCCGCTGTAGCGCACCGTCAGCCCCGGCGGCAGCCCCGCCTCGAAGTCCTCCAGCTGCGCCTGGAGCTGCGGCACCGCGAACGTCAGCTCCAGCTGCGGCGCCAGGTACGCGTGCGTCTTGAGGAACGTGCGCAGCGCCAGCCGGCACGCGTTGTCGTTCACCGTCGCCGTCAGGGCAGGCTCCGCGCCCTCCGTCGCCTTCAGGTCCGGGCACGCCTTCTTCGCCGCCGCGAGCTCGGAGGCGTAATTCTGAAGCTCGATGGGCCCCACCATCACCCGCCACACCGCGAAGCGCCCCTCCGCGTACAGCAGCACCCGCGCGATGCCGGCGTCGTGGGGCGTCAGCAGCAGCTCGCCGCTCCGGGACAGCGCCTCCGCCGTCACCACGGAGGGCGCGTCGGACTCCGCCCAGTCCACCGCGGTGAGCTTCTGGAACTTCTCCTTGCCGGGCTCCAGCGTCAGGGCCTGGTCCACCGGCCAGGCCAGGGCCGCCGAGGGCGCCGCCAACATGCCCAGCAGTCCGCCAATGACGTACATCCGACGTCCCCGCATGGTGCCTCCCGCCAGGGTGGTATGCCCCTCTAGCACGGGATAAGAACCTCCCCCTATGCCTACCTGGACCCTCTGGGTCGCCTGCCTGGCCCTCTGTTTCACGAGGTCCCTGGTCGCCGCCGCGGAGTCCGCGCTCTATGGGACGTCCGACCTGCGCGCCCAGGAGCTCGCGGAGGAGAGCAAGAGCGTCGCCGCCCGCCGGGTGCTCCGTCACAAGACGGACCGTGAACCCGCCGCCACCGCCCTGCGCCTGGGCATGGTGCTGTCCGGCTTCCTCGCCGCCGCCATTGGCGCCTTCGTCCCGCCGCGCCTGCTGGACTTCAGCCGCTACGCGGAGGCCACCTGGGTGCCCGTCGCCACGGTGTGCGCGGGCGCCCTCTTCGTGGGCGTGCTCGCCAGCCTCATGGAAGTCACCCTGCGCGGCCTGGCCAACGGGAACCCGGAGCGCTGGGCGCTGCGCCTGTCGGGCCTGGTGTCCCTGCTGGTGACGGTGCTCTACCCGCCCATGCGCCTGATGCTGGGCCTGCTCAACCTGGGCGCCCGCACCATGGGCCGCACCCTGCGCTTCGAGCCGCCGCCCCCGCCCCTGGAGGAGCTGGAGAAGCTGCTCGCCGCCCAGGCCGCGCGCAACGAGGTGGACAAGAGCGCCCCGCAGCTCATCCGCTCCATCTTCGAGCTGTCCGACAAGCGCTGCCGCGACGTGATGGTCAACCGCACGGACGTCGTCTCCGTGGACATCACCACCCCGCCGGAGGAGGTGCTGCGCATCCTGGCGGAGGAGAACCACTCGCGCATCCCCGTCTACAAGGACGACGTGGACCACATCGTCGGCGTGCTGCACGCGCGCGACCTCATCCCGCTGCTCCAGCACCCGGAGCTCATCGTCCTGCAGGACGTCATCCGCCCCGCCCATTTCGTGCCGTGGATGAAGCCCGTGGGGGACCTGCTGCGCGACATGCAGAAGCGGAAGATCCACATGGCCATGGTCGTCGACGAGTACGGCGGCTTCATGGGCGTCGTCACGCTGGAGGACATCCTCCGCGAAATCGTGGGCGACATCGGCGACGAGTTCGAGGTGGAGGAGAAGCTCGTCGAGAAGATGGCCGACGGCAGCTCGCTGGTGGACGCCGCCATGGAGGTGGATCAGTTCACGAAGGTCTTCGGCTTCCCGCTGCCGGAGGGCGACTTCGACACGCTGGGCGGCTACCTGTCCTCGCTGGCGGGCCACCTGCCCGACGTGGGCGAGCGCTTCACCTACAACGGCTGGCAGTTCGTCGTGGCCACCAAGGAGGGCGCCCGCATCGACCGCGTGCGGATGTCCCGCCTCAAGAGCCTCGTCCCCGGCGCCCGGACGGCGCGCCCGCGACGCAGGCGCCCGCCGAGGGCCGGGTGATGATTGGCGCGCAGGCCGTGCAGGCCAGCGACGACGAGGCCTGGTACGAGGGCGCGGCCAAGGCGGCGCGGGCGGCGGTGACGGACAACTCCGCCAACCGGCCGCTGGAGCAGGTCGTCATCGCGTCCAGCACGGTGAACGGCCGGGTGACGCGCGTGGGCAAGGACACCCTGCACGTGCGCGACGGCGAGGGCACCGTCTACGAGCTCCAGCTCGACCCGCGCAGCCGCGGCCTCCGCCGGGGCCAGCGCGTGCCCCTCAAGGAGCTCCAGGAGGGCACCCCGGTGCGCGCCCGGTTCGTCCTCATGGGCGGCCGCACCGTCGCCCGCGACGTGCAGGTGCGGCGCTAGGTCCGCCGCCCCTTCGATGCCTGAAACGACGACACCCGGGAAGCCATGGTGGCTCCCCGGGTGCCTGTCTTCGTCCCGGGCCCCCTCACGCGAGGGGAGCCGGGCTGGAAGCGGGTGCGGCTAGTAGACGGCCTTGAGCGTCACGCCCGAGTAGGCCGTGTACCCGCGGATCTTCACGTAGTACTTGCCCGCGGTCGTCTTGCTCAGGGTGCACGTCTCCGCGTTGCCGGAGCGGTACGGACGGCAGTCGTACGTGCTGGTCGTCGGCGAGGAGCCGAAGCGCACGTACAGGTCCGCGTCACCCGTGCCACCGGAGGTGGTGATGGTGACCGTCGTGTTCGCCGGCACGTCCAGCGTGGTCCACTCCGTGGTGAAGGAGCCGGAGGCGCCGGAGATGCCCGTCACCGCCACGCCGCTCTGCAGCACGTTGCCGCCACCACCGCCGGGGGCCGTGTAGCTGCCCTTCAGCGTCACGCCCGAGTACGAGGAGTAGGCGTTCAGCATCACGTAGTAGGTGCCCGCCTGGATGTTGGTGATGGTGCACGTCTCCGCGTTGCCACCGACGTACGGACGGCAGTCGTAGGTGGACGCGTCCGGCGCGGCGCCGAAGCGCACGTACAGGTCGGCGTCACCCGTGCCACCGG
The DNA here is from genome assembly GCF_046520365.1 of Corallococcus sp. 4LFB. Lineage (NCBI taxonomy): Bacteria > Pseudomonadati > Myxococcota > Myxococcia > Myxococcales > Myxococcaceae > Corallococcus > Corallococcus sp. 4LFB. Next base: position 496 of record NZ_JBKGHJ010000091.1, on the reverse strand, counting down.
AGATGGTGAACGTCAGGCCCGTCGCGCCCGAGGGGACCACCAGCGAGAAGTACTTGTTGTTGCCCGTGCTGTCGGACAGGTTCGTCACCGCCGTGCCGTTGGTCAGCGGGGTGGAGGTCGGGGGAGGCGTCGTCACGCCCACGCCCACCGCTTCCCAGGCCGCCTTCACCGCGTCCTGCGTGGCCTGGTCGTAGCCCAGGTCCGCCGCCGCCTGGATGGTCAGCGTCTTCGCCTGCGAGAAGTTCGTGCTCGCCGTGTAGAGGTCGGTGTTGGCCTTGTACCAGATGCGGCCGGCCTTCTCGACGCCGATGGCCGGCACGTTGATGGTGCTGCGGCCGCGCGGGTGCGTGCCACCCTTGGACAGCAGCGCGAACGCCAGGTTGGGCACGCCGGAGCTGTAGTGCACGTCCGTGCCGGACGTCACGTTGGCCGCCCAGTCCTTGGACGCGCCGTCCTTCGCCGGGTCGTCCATGTAGCGGAGCGCGTCACCGGCGGT
>NZ_JBKGHJ010000919.1:0-1723 GCF_046520365.1 Corallococcus sp. 4LFB | reverse complement strand
GCGAAGGGCAGGGGCAGGGCCTCCGACACGCCGGGGGCCTCCTCCGGGAGCGCGGGCTCGGAGGGTTCGGACGGGCCGGCCGCGGCGTCGACGGACTCGAGCGCGGGCTCCTCCTGCGAGGGCGTCTCCTGGACCAGCTCCTCCAGGACGAGCAGGTCCACCTCGTCGAGCAGCTCCCCGTGCGTCACGGGCGGCACGCCGGCGGCCTCCTCCAGCGCGTTGAGCACGGCGTCCAGCTCGAAGGGCTTCTCGAAGAAGGCGCACGCGCCATGGACCTTGATGGCCTCCTGGGCGAAGCGGTCGCCCTTGTAGACGCCGCTGACGGCGATGGCGGGGATGGCGTGGGCACGCAGCGCGCCCAGCACCTCGCTGCCGCGGATGTCCGGCAGCAGCAGGTCCACCAGCGCGGCGTCGAAGCGGGTGGTGGGGCCCAGGGCCTCCAGCGCGGACTCGCCGGTGAAGACGGTGAGCGCCTCATGGCCCCGGGTCTGCGCGACCGTGGCGATGAGGGAGGCGAGTTCCTGGTTGTCCTCCACGATGAGCAGTCGCGCCATGGGCGGCCAGACCCTACCATCAACCCCATGAAGGACGTTCAGGGCTTCCACCACGTGGCGATTCAAGCGAAGGACGTGGAGCGGGTGACCGCGTTCTATCGCGACCTGCTGGGCTTTCCGGAGCTCAAGCGCCACCTGCGCGAGGACGGCACCTTACGGAGCGTCTGGGTAGGCGTCCCCGGGGGCGCCTTCCTGGCCATCGAGGCGGTGGACGGGATGCCGCAGGAGGTGCCGTTCCGCCATCCGGCGCCGGGGCTGCTGATGTTGGTGTTCCGGATTCCCCGCGAGGCGCGAGGTGGGGTGGTGGAGACCTTGGCCCGCGCGGGGGTGCCGCTGGAGCACGAGACGCGCTGGACGCTCTACGTGCGGGACCCGGAGGGCAACCGGGTGGGGCTGAGCCACCATCCGGACGACTAGGGGTGCGTGCCCGGCCGGGTGCTTGCGGAGGGTGACGGGGCATGGCTACAAGCGGGCCCATGCGCCTGGGTGAACTGCTCGTGAAGGACGGCCTGGTGTCGGCGGCGGCGGTGGAGGAGGCGCTGGAGTCGCAGGTGGTCCACGGCGGCCGGCTGGGGACGAACCTGGTGGAGCTGGGGCTCCTGTCCGAGCAGGACCTGGCCAAGGCGCTGGGCAGGCTGCACAACTGCGCCTACGCGTCCGGGGAGATGGTGCCCGACCCGAAGGCCGTGGCGCTGGTGCACCCGAACGAGGCGGACGACAAGGAGTTCCTGCCCATGCGGGCGGACGCGACGCGGCTGAGCGTCGCGGTGGTGAACCCGCACGACTTCCCGACGTTGGACGCCATCGCGTTCAAGACGGGCAAGCGCGTGGTGCCGGTGGTCATCCCCGAGTTCCGGATGAACCAGCTGCTGCGGCGGCACGCGAAGGCGTTCCGGCAGCTGCGGGCCATCGACATGGAAGCGGTCCGCCCGAGGCCCGCGAAGGGCGCGGCGGCGGAGCTGGCGAAGGCGGCGGAGCGGCCGCCGGACCTGATGAGCGAGGAGGAGTTCCAGTCCGTCTACGCGCAGGCGCTGCGCGGCGGCTCGGATGCGGAAGCGGACGTGCTGGAAGGGGAGCTCATCATCACCGGCGAGGAGGTGATGGAGGCGCCCGTGGCCGCGCCGCCCCAGGGCCGGCCCGCGGTGCCGGCGGCAGTGCCGGCGCAGTCG
>NZ_JBKGHJ010000918.1:0-1746 GCF_046520365.1 Corallococcus sp. 4LFB | reverse complement strand
CCGCCGCAAGCGGGCGCCGCGCGCGGGGGAGTGGGTGTCATGAACGTGCTGCACGTGTTGTTCAAGGTGGACGGGTCGGAATACGCGATGCCCGCGGCGGACGTGGTGCAGATGGAGTCCTTCACCGGCGCGACGCCGGTGCCCGGGGCGCCCTCGCACGTGGCCGGCCTGGTGCAGGTGCGGGGCCGCGTCATCCCCGTGGTGGACGCGCGCGTCCGCTTCGGGCTGCCCGCGGGGACGCCGTCGCTGGATTCGCGGGTGGTGGTGGGGCAGCTGGGCGAGCGCACCGTGGGGCTGCTCGTGGACAGCGCGCGCGAGGTGTTGAAGCTGGATCCGCGCACCATCCAGCCGCCCCCACCCATGGTGGTGGAGGGGGCGAAGGGGTTCGTGAAGGCCGTGGCGCAGGTGGGCCCGCGGCTGGTGATGCTCATTGATTTCCCCCGGGTGGTCGGGGAGGAGGCGGCGGATGTCGACGGACAACGGTAACAGCGTGCGGAAGCTGGAGGACGCGCGCGCGCTGGCCGAGCGCGCCTCGCACCAGGTGGCCGAGGGCGGAGGGCTGGTGAAGTCCACCGAGCAGCTCGCGACGCGGCTGGCCTCGGCCGGCAACGAGCAGGCGGCGGCGGGCGAGCAGGTGAGAATCGCCATTGAGTCCGTGGCCGCGCAGGTGGAGCAGACGAGCACCGCGGTGCAGGCGCTGGTGCGCAGCCAGACGTCGGTGAGCGACGCGGCCAGGGGCGTGCAGCAGGAGGCGGAGACCACCGCGGCCGCGATGCAGGAGGTGACGGCGTCGGTGTCCAGCGTGCGCAAGGACGCGGGCATGCTCGCCTCCAGCGCGGACGTGACGGCCTCCACCCTGGAGCAGGTGGCGCGCTCGGTGAAGGGCGTGAGCGCCAACGCGGAGGACCTGGCCGCCTCCAGCGAGGAGCTGCTGGCGAGCATGCAGGAGATGACCGCCACGGTGGAGGACCTGGTGTCGCGCAACCAGACCAGCGCCGCCACCACGGAGGAGGTCGCCGCCACCATCGAGGAGATGTCCAAGGGCATCACCCGCCTGTCCTCGGACGCGCAGGGCGTGGGCGAGCGCATGGGCCAGGTGTCCGGCGCCGTCGTGTCCCTGGGCAAGACGCTCCAGGACGTGGTGCGGGACGCGACCACCATGTCCGCCAGCGTGGAGGACGCGGCCGCCGCCACGGAGGAGGTGGCGCGCAGCGTGCGCGGCGTCGCCGACCACACGCGCACCCTGGAGGCGAGCGCGGTCACCACCGCGTCCACCGTGCAGGAGGTGGCCGCCAGCGTGGAGGAGGTGGCCGCCACCTCGGAGAAGAACGCCGCCGTGGTGGACGCCAACGCGGCCACCATCGAGCAGCTGTCGCGCTCCGCCCAGGCGGTGGCCCGCGCGGCGGAGAGCATCAACGGCCTGGCGTCCACCAGCGCCACCGCGTCCTCTCAGCTGGAGTCCTCCACGCGCCGCGCGTCGCAGCTGACGGAGGAGGCGCGGCAGGCCGCGGAGCGCGTGGGCACGAGCGCGCGCGAGGGCGGCGCCACCGTGGCGCGCTCCATCGCGGGCTTCGGCCGCATCCGCCAGTCCATCGTGGAGTCGTCCGGGGTGATGAAGGAGATGGGCCGGCGCGCCGAGGAGATTGGCGACATCGTGCAGACCATCAACCTCATCGCGGACCGCACGAACCTCCTGTCGCTCAACGCCAGCATCGAGGCGGCGCGCGCCGGGAGCACGGCCGCGGC
>NZ_JBKGHJ010000917.1:0-1748 GCF_046520365.1 Corallococcus sp. 4LFB | reverse complement strand
CGACGGCCGGCGCTTCCGGCTGCACCCGCGCCAGCTCCGCGAAGCGCTCCGGAATCCCCTGCCCTTCCGGCAGCACCACGTCGGTGGCATTCCACTCCACCAGCACCTGCTGGCGCTCCACCTCACCCAGCAGCGGCAGGTCCAGCACTCGCGCATCCGGACGCGCCGCGATGCCCTCCAGCAACACGCCGAAGTGCTTCAGCATCCGCTCGGCGGTCGCCGCTTCGAACAGGTCGGTGCTGTACTCCAGCGCCACGGCGAGCCCGGAGGCGCTCTCCATGACGGAGAGCGACAGCTCGAACTTGACCGTTTCGCCTTCCGCTTCGATCGGACGCAGGCGCAGACCGGTCGGCAACTGGACCGACGGCAGCGTCGCGTTCTGAAGGGAGAACATCACCTGGAAGAGCGACGAACGGCTCATGTCGCGCTCCGGCTTCAGCTCCTCCACCAGCTTCTCGAACGGCACTTCCTGGTGCGCATACGCGCCGAGCGCCACCTCCCGCACCTGCCGCAGCGTCTGCCGGAAGCTGGGGTTGCCATCCAGCCGCGTGCGCAGCACGAGCGTGTTGATGAAGAAGCCGATGAGGCCTTCCAGCTCCGCGCGGTTGCGGCCCGCGATGGGCGTACCCACGCTGATGTCGTCCTGGCCGCTGTAGCGGGAGAGCACGACCTGCCACGCCGCCAGCAACGTCATGAAGGGCGTGGCGCCCTCCTGCCGGCTCAGCTCCCAGAGCGCGTCGCGCAGCGCGGCCGGCAACGTCACCGAACGGCTGGTGCCCCGGAACGTCTGCATCGCCGGGCGCGGCTTGTCCGTCGGCAGCTCCAGCGCATGCGGAGCCCCCGCGAGCTGCTGCTTCCAGTAACCGAGCTGCGCCTCCAGGACCTCGCCCCGCAGCCAGCCGCGCTGCCAGGCCGCGTAGTCCGCGTACTGCACCGGCAGCTCCGGCAGCGGCGACGGCTGGCCCGTGCTGAACGCGCCGTAGAGCGTCCCCACTTCGCGGATCAGCACGCCTCGCGACCAACCGTCGGAGACGATGTGGTGCACCGAGAGCAGGAGCACGTGCTCGGTGTCACTCAGGCGGATCAACGTCACCCGGAACAACGGGCCCCGCTCCAGGTCGAACGGACGCCGGACCTCTTCCTCCGCCAGGGCCTGGGCGCGTGCCTCGGCGTTCGCGTCGGACGACAGGTCCACCTGCGCCAGCGGCACCTCCGCCGCGGGCGCCACGACCTGCACGGGTTGGCCTTCCTGCGCTCGGAACGTGGTGCGCAGGGATTCGTGACGGCGCACCAGCTCCGTGAACGTGCGGCGCAGCGCGGCCACGTCCAGGGCCCCCGACAGCCTCACGGCCGTCGGGATGTTGTAGAAGGCGCTGCCCGGCTCCAGCTGATCCAGGAACCAGAGGCGCTGCTGCGCGAAGGACAGCGGCAGCTCGCCCGTGCGGTCCGCCGGCACCAGGGCCGGCATCTGGATGCCCGTCCCGGCCTGCACCGCGGCGTCGATGCGGAGGCCCAGCTGCTCCAGCGTCGGGTGCTCGAAGAGCGCGCGTAGGGGCAGCTCCGCCTGGAACGTCTGGCGGATCCGCGAGATGGCCTGCGTCGCCAGCAGCGAGTGCCCGCCCAGCTCGAAGAAGTTGGACCTGGGGCCCACCTGCTTCGCGCCCAGCAGCTCACTCCAGATGGCCGCCAGCCGCTGCTCCGTGGGCGTGCGCGGGGCGACGAAGTCCTGCGCGTCCGTCGCTTCGGGC
>NZ_JBKGHJ010000916.1:0-1754 GCF_046520365.1 Corallococcus sp. 4LFB | reverse complement strand
CACCAGCGTGGGCCGCGTGATGGCCTGCGCGAAGCGCACCGTGCGCGGGGACGCCTGCGACAGGCGGTCCATCAGCGCGAGCAGGCGCCGCTGCTGCTCCGGCGTCAGCTTCGCCTGCGCGTCCAGCAGCCGGCCCACGTCCGCGCGGGCGAAGCCGTCCTCCTGCAACGACGAGAGCAGCTCGGCGCGCGCGAGGCGCGGCTCCACCTCCTCGGGCCCCGTGCGCAGCGTGCGCGAGAGCGCCTGGATGGACTCGTACGCCGTGCCCGCGGCCTGCGGCAGCGGCGGGGCAGGGGACTCCTCGGGCGTGGCCACCTCCGCGCGGCGCACCGCCAGCGAGACGGCGAGCCGGACCTTCGGATCCTCGGGCTCGAACCACACCTCGCGCGCCTGCGCGGGCAGCGTCACCACCGCGGACACCGGCGCGGACGACGTGCCCTTCGCGCCCTCCAGCGCCAGGTGGCCGCGGGCTGGCGGCGCCCGGCAGCAGCACCAGCCGGCGCGGGTGGCCCACGTCGGTGTTCATGCGCACCACGATGGGCTTGCCCGCTTCCGCACCCAGCGGACGGAGCTGCACGCGCACGGGCGAGGGCAGCTTCGCGTCCGGCACCCGGAAGCGCACCGCCTTCTTGTCCACCTTCACCGGCCACTGCGAGCGCACGTAGCCCACCTCGCCCGGCGTCCCCTCCGCCTTCGCGGGCGCGAGCGACAGGAACGCGCGCGTGCCCTCCGCGCCCTCCAGCTTCAGGGCGTGCTCGCCCGGAGGCAGGGCAATCTCCACCGGCTCCACCGCGGACAGCGGCAGCAGCGGGAAGGTGTTGCTCCCCACGCGCAGCACCGGGTTCGCCTTCGCGCCCGGCGGCGTCATCACGTAGGCGCGCAGCAGGGTGGGGGCCTCCGCCAGCCCCGTGGCCTGCACGCGCGTGGTGCCGCCCGCGGCGAGCGGCCACAGCGCGCTGCCCGCCATCGACGCGTCGGCCTCCATGCCCTGGAGGTCCAGCCACTGCGAGGCCTTCACGTAGGTTCCATCCTCGCGGGCGCGGGCGTCACCTGCGACCAGCGGCTCGCGCGCCACCACGCGGCGCGGTAGCCACGGCGGATGTCCTCCGACAGCGGCTCCGCTCTCCACGCCAGCTCCAGCGCGGCCAGCTCGCGGCTGCGCAGCGGGTCCCCCAGCGGCAGGCGTGACACCAGCTCCGACGCCTCGGCGGTGAGGAAGCCCGCGTCCGGCAGCGCGGGCGCGGTGCCCAGGAGCGCGTGCGCGACGTCGGCCTTGCCCGCGTCCAGCAGCTTCTTCGCGGTGAGCAGCCGCAGGTGCCACGCGAGCGGTGACGCGTCCGTGCTCTTCAGCTTCTCCACCGCGACGTCCGTGTCGCCGTCAACCAGGGCGGCCATCGCGTGCAGCAGCGGCGACAGGCCCTCCGTCTTGATGCGTCCGTACGTGCCGCGCGCCAGGTCCGGCATCAGCGTCACCAGCCGCTGACGCAGCAGCGACGGCCGCGCGGCGGTGTCCTGCTTCACCACCTCCCACGCCTTCTCCGCCAGCTCCGTCCAGTGCGTCTGGTGCGACAGCGCCTCGGACAGCGTGGGCCGGCGCGTGGCGACGCGCGCACGCACCATGGCGCGGGGCCCTTCCAGCTCACGCGGTAGTTGTGCTTGCCCGGAGGCAGCGCCACGCGCAGCTCCTCCGCGATGCCACGCGCTCACCCGACGCGAGCACGCGCGAGCAGGCCGTCGCGCGGGCCGCGCCTCGG
>NZ_JBKGHJ010000915.1:0-1769 GCF_046520365.1 Corallococcus sp. 4LFB | reverse complement strand
TCTTCCTGGAGGCCCTGCCCCTCACCCCCAACGGCAAGGTCGACCGCAAGGCCCTCCCCGTTCCCGAAGCCACCTCCTCCACCGCCTACGTCGCCCCGGGCACACCTACCGAGGAGAAGCTCGCGGTCCTCTGGGCCGAGGTGCTGCGCCATCCCCGCGTGGGCGCCACTGACCACTTCTTCGAACTGGGCGGTCACTCGCTGTTGGCCACGCAGCTCGTGGCCCGCGTGCGCGCGGCTTTCGACGTGGAGCTGCCCCTGCGCTCCGTCTTCGAAGCCCCGACCCTGACAGGCCTCGCGCGCCACATTGATGACGCCAGGGCCCGCGCGTCCGGGCTTCTGGCTCCGCCCCTCGTCGCGGTTCCTCGCACGGGAGAGCTGCCGCTGTCCTTCGCGCAGCAGCGCCTGTGGTTCCTGGATCAGCTCCAGCCCGGAACGGCCACGTACAACATGCCGTACGCGCTGCGCCTGGAGGGTCCGGCCGACGTCTCCGCCCTGGAGCGCGCCTTCCACGCGCTCATCCACCGGCACGAGTCCCTGCGCACCACCTTCCACGCGCACGCGGGCGAGCCCGTCCAGCGCATCCACTCCTCCGTGGACTTCGTCCTGGAACGGATGGACCTGGAGCACCTCGCCGAGGACGCGCGTCAGGCGGAAGCGCAGCGGCTCGCTGCCGCGGAGGCGCTGCGCCCCTTCGACCTCACCCGGGGCCCGCTGCTGCGTGCCTCGCTCCTGAGGCTCGCCGAGCACCAGCACGTGCTGCTCGTGACGCTGCACCACATCGTCTCGGACGGGTGGTCTCGCGGCGTGCTCGTGCGCGAGGTGGCCGCGCTCTATGCGGCGTTCGTCCAGAACAGACCTTCACCGCTTCCTGAACTGCCGTTGCAGTATGCCGACTTCGCCGTCTGGCAGCGCTCGTGGCTGCAAGGCGATGCGCTCGGAGCTCAGCTGGACTACTGGAAGCAGCAGCTCTCCGGTGCTCCCGCCCTGCTGGAGCTGCCCACCGACAAGCCGCGTCCCGCAGTGCAGTCCCAGCGCGGCGCATCCCTGCCGGTGCACCTGCCTCTGTTGTTGTCAGAGGCGCTGTCCGACTTCTGCCAGCTAGAGGGCGTCACGCCCTTCATGGCCCTGCTGGCCCTATTCCAGGTGCTGCTGTCGCGCTACTCCGGCCAGCAGGACATCTCCGTCGGCTCTCCCATCGCCGGCCGCACTCGCGCGGAGACCGAAGGCCTCATCGGCTTCTTCGTCAACACGCTCGTGTTGCGCTCGGACGTGCGGCCCACGCTTTCGTTCCGCCAACTCCTGGCCCAGGTGCGCGACACCACCCTGGCCGCCTACGAGCACCAGCACCTGCCCTTCGAGAAGCTCGTCGAGGAGCTGCAACCGCAGCGCAGCCTGAGCCACTCGCCTCTCTTCCAGGTCATGCTCGTGCTGCAGAACATGCCTGCCACGGAGCTGAGTCTCGCGGGCCTGACCTTCCGGTCCCTGGAACAGGACTTCGAGTCCACCAAGTTTGATCTGCGGCTCTCGCTGACGCAGACGACCCAGGGGCTCACTGGAGCCCTTGGCTACCGCACGGACCTGTTCGAGTCGTCCACCGTCTCCCGCATGGTGGAGCACCTGCGCATCCTGCTGAAGGCCGCGCTCGCCTCACCCGACTCGCGTGTCAGCGAACTGCCGCTGCTGACGGACACGGAGCGGAAGCTGCTGCTTCAGGACTTCGTCTCCACCGAGGCGCCGCTTCCCCCGCCTCGCAGCGTGCACTCCCTC
>NZ_JBKGHJ010000914.1:0-1770 GCF_046520365.1 Corallococcus sp. 4LFB | reverse complement strand
GACCGGGGGCGCGGGCGGCGCGGGCAGGGTGGCCGTGGCGCCGGACTCCTTCTCCTTCGCCGTGAGCGGGCGCAGGGTGAAGATGGAGCCGTCCTGCTCCAGGTGGAGCGAGTAGGCGCGGGCCACGGTGCGCAGGGCCTGCTCGGCGCTGATGCCGCGCAGCCGCACCTCGGACGGGACGTCCAGGTCGCCGGTGACGACCAGGTTCAGGCCGCCCTTCTCCGCGATGGTCTTCAGCGCGTCGCGCAGGGAGCCGCGGAAGCTCACGTCGATGGTGCGGGCGGCCGGAGCGGCGGCCGGGGCCGAGGGGGCCGGGGCGCCCTCCGCGAGCGCCAGGGGAGCGCCGAGGAGGAGGGTCGGAAGCAGCAGGCGAGGGAGGATCTTCATGGGCACGCTCAGGCTTCGGAGAGGGACGGGGGAGGGGAGCCGACCAGGCGCTTCAGGCCGAACAGCGACGAGAACACGACGACGGCGACGAAGCAGGCCACCGCCAGCCCCGCGGTGCTCCACAGGGCGTGCGCGCCGCTGAACAGGCCCTCCACGAACGCGCGGGAGCCCGTCACGCTGGACGCGAACGCGGTGCCCATGCGGCCGAGCGCCCTGTCATTGGTGAACAGGAAGCCCAGCCCCACGCCCAGCGACGTCAGCAGGATGCAGAGGCCCGTCCACACCTCGCGGCGCTGGGGCACGGGGCTCTCCGCGACGCGGGCCATCACGTTGACGACCAGCGACGGGGGCGGCAGCGGATCCGCCAGCCGGAACAGGTCCTGCTCCAGCAGGCGGTGGTCCTCCATCAGGGCGGCGCACGCCTCGCACTCCGCGGCGTGATCCAGGGCGGGGCCCTCACCGGCCTCCAGCTCCGCGAAGAGGACCTCCAGGTCGGGGCAGGGGGTCGGGGTCATCGCGTCTCCTCCTCAACGGGCGTCATCTTCTTGCGAAGCTTCTCACGGGCCCGGAACAGGCGGGCCATGATGGTCCCGGGCGCGCAGCCCATGATCTGCGCGATCTCCTTCGTGGTGCGCTTCTGGACGTAATAGAGGGCCAGCACCTCACGGTCGTCCACGGAGAGCGTCTCCATGGCGGCCTCCAGCGACTGCCGCTCCTCGCGCGCGATGGCCCCGTCCAGCTGGGACACGTCGGCGCTGGGGAGCACCTCCTTCATGGGCTCCAGCTCCTCGGTGCGCACTTGGTGCGGCGGCGGAGCAGGTCCAGGCAGAGGTTGCGGGTGATGGCGAGCACCCAGAGGTCGAACGGGCGCGCGTCGTCGTAGCGGTGCAGGTTCTGGTACGCGCGCAGGAGGGCCTCCTGCGCGACCTCCGCGGCCTCCGCCTCGCTCTGCAACAGGCGCAGCGCCAGGCCGTACACCGGGCGCTGCACGCTGCGAACGAGCGCTTCGAAAGCGGACGGGTCTCCCTTACGGGCGGCCTGCACGTCCGCCTTCCAGGGGAGCGGGGCGGCGTCCTCAGCCATCAGCATTCCGATGGCCATGGGGAGCGAGTCGAGGGCAAGAGCGGTCACGCCCTGGATTACGAGCAGGGCAAAAGACCATTGCGCTGCCCCCGAGCATCACTTCCGCTTCTGTTTTTTCGCGGACTTGGCGGCGGCCAGGCGCTGCTTTTCGGCCTTTTCCGCCCGGCTCTCGGCCTTCACCTGCTTGCGCTGCTTCTGCTTCGCCCGGAAGCCCAGCGGAATCTCCGGCTCCGGCGCGGCAGGCCGTGAGGTCGCCACGCCGCGCGGCCGGCGCGGGCGCTCCGATCACCCGAGTTCGCC
>NZ_JBKGHJ010000913.1:0-1770 GCF_046520365.1 Corallococcus sp. 4LFB | reverse complement strand
CGGTGCTCCTGTGGCGCGGCGGCCAGGGCCCCGCGCAGGTGGGGCTGGTGCGCGAGGGCTGGGCGCGCGAGCTGCTGCTGGGAGGGGTGGTGCTGGTGGGCACGTACGTGGTGCACCTGGCGGCGTCGGTGCCGCTGGCGGCGGTCGCGGTGGCGCTGAAGCTGGCGGGCCAGGAGTTGGAGGCGCGCAAGGGCGTGGCGGCTGCGCTGCTGGGCACGGGGCTGGGCGTGCCGGCGTTCGCGGCCATCATGGTGGTGGTGACGGGCTTCGAGGAGTTCGTCTTCCGAGGCTTCCTGGTGCCCCGCCTGCGGGTGGTGCTGGGCGGCTGGGTGCCAGCCATCCTGGGGGCCGCGGTGCTCTTCTCCGTGGGGCACTTCTACGAGGGCACGCTGGCCGTCTTCCAGACGTTCGTGATGGGCGCCTGGTTCGGCTTCGTCCTCTGGTACCGGGGACGGCTGCTGCCGCTCATCGTCGCCCACACGGCCTTCAACACCATCAGCTTCGCGCTGATGCTGTGGCTGTCGCGCTCCGGCTTGCTGGAGAAGCTGCCGCCGCTCTGAAGCGAGGGGCGGCAAGCTCAATCAATTGCTTCTTACCGCGAGTTAAAATCAATCTATTGGTTCCAGCCGGGCCAGCCCGCCAGGCATCGGCTCGGGCGCCAACTGCCAGGGCATGCGGACTCCGGCTTCCACCACGCACCGGCGTCAGGCCTGCGGGGTCGTCGCCTGCGCGGAACGCCGCCGCAGCCAGTTGCGCAGGAAGGCCTTCACCTCCGGGTGCTGCGACTGGCGGAAGTGGTCCGGCGGGCCGTACTCCACCACGCGCCCCTCGTGCATCAACGCGAGGTTGTCCGCCGTGCCGAAGGCGGACGCAACGTCCGGGGTGATCACCAGCGACGTGGCCCCCAGCTGCTGCTTGCCCGTGGTGATGATCTCGTTCACCGCCGCCGTGGTCAGCGGATCCAACCCCGCCGTGGGGTCGTCGTAGAGCAAAATCTTCGGCTGGAGGATGGTCGCGCGCGCGAAGCCCACGCGCTTCTGCATGCCGCCGGACAGCTCGCCCGGGAAGCGCGTGGCCGCGTGCGACAGGCCCACCTTGCCCAGCGTCTCGTTCACCGTCTTCGTGATGTCCGGCTCGGACATCTTCGTGCGCTCGCGCAGCGGGAACGCCACGTTGTCGAAGACGTTGAGCGAGTCGAACAGCGCGTTCGCCTGGAAGAGGATGCCCAGCTTGCGGCGCATCTGGTTGAGCGCGGGCTCGTTCATCTTCGCCACCTCCTCGCCCTCCACCAACACCACGCCCCGGTCCGGCCGCATCAGGCCCATGATGTGCTTCATCAGCACCGTCTTGCCCGAACCAGACACGCCCATCAGCACGCAGGTCGTGCCCTCCGGCACCACCAGGTCCACGCCCCGGAGCGCCGGCTGCCCGCCAAATGACTTGTGCAGGTCCCGCACCTCCAGGGTCAGCTTGGGCGCCGGCTCACGGCTCGCGTCACTCATCGCCCCGGAACCCTACCGCGCGGGCCCCGGCGCCGCGCTCCTGATTCACGCCCCAGCTCACCGCCTGCCCGCTCCCTCCTGCCTCCGCGCGCGACGCCTCCAGAGGCCGAACAGGGTCAGCGCCAGCAGGCCGGCCGATACGCCCAGCCCCAGGAAGACGCTCCGCCCCACGCCGTGCGGGGCCATGCCCGCGGCGGGCCTCACCGGCACCAGCGCCGCGTCTCCCATCACCCCCAGCCCCGCCCACATGGCCGCGGGCTCGCCGTCC
>NZ_JBKGHJ010000912.1:0-1771 GCF_046520365.1 Corallococcus sp. 4LFB | reverse complement strand
TGGCTCGCGGCCGGGACTTCGAGCGCGCGGAGCGCATCCTGGAGCGCCTGCCCGCGTCGCCCGCCGTCATGGGCGACCTGGCGCTGGCGGCCCTGGGCAGGAACGAGCCGGAGCGCGCGCTGTCCATGCTGGAGCTCGGCCTGGACTCCGCGCCGGACGACACGCGGCTGCACTGGAACCGGGGCCTCGCGCTCCAGGCGCTCTCGCTGGAGCTGGCCGCGGCGGAGGAGTTCTCCCGCGTGGCCCAGGCGAAGGAGCCCGGCTGGAGCACCGAGGCCCTGGAGCGCGCGGACGGCCTGCGCAAGGGCGCGCTGGCGCGGCGGGACTCGTGGAAGGCCATGAACGCGGCCGGCATGGCGCTGGCGCTGGACGGCACGCCGTACCCGGCCACCATGGCGCGGCGAAACCCGGACCTGGCGCGGCTGTACCTCTACCACGCGCTGCGCGCGGCCCCGTCCGTGGAGCGCGTGAAGGCGCTGGCGCCGCTGGCCGAAGTGCTGGACGACGCCACCCGCACGAAGACGGCCAGCGCGTACGTGGCCCGCGTCGCGGCGGCGGACTTCCACAAGCGCGGCCCGCTGGCGAACACCTACCGCGAGATATTGACCGGCACGCGGAGCCTGGAGGGCGCGGAGGCGGACGCGTTCCTCGCGCGGCTGCGGCGCTCCGGCGAGCGCGACCTGCTGCTGGGCGCCATCCTGCTGCTCCACCAGGAGGACCGCTTCGTCGACGAGCTGACGACGCTGGTCCGGCAGTCCGGCGAGCCCGCCTGGTACGACGCCCCGCTCGCCCGGGGCCGGGCGCAGGCGGCGCAGGACCGGGGGGACACGCGGACGGCGGAGACGTCCCTCCAGGACGGGCTGGCCGCGTGCCGGAGCGCGGGCTTCCAGTACCGCTGCGTGGACCTCCAGCGGCACCTGGCGGGCCTCTACAACCGGCTGGATCGCCGCAAGGAGGCCGAGTCGCTGGCCCGCGCCGCGCTGGAGGAGGCGTTCCGCGGCGACAGCTGGTACCAGGAGGAGCTGCTGCTGGCGGAGCTGGTGACGAGCGCACGGCTGAGCCACGCCCCGGCGCTGGCCGCGCGTTCCTGGACGAGTACGTCCAGCACGCGCCGGAGGACTGCGCGCGCCGCTCGGAGTACCACCACGCGCGGGCGCTCCTCTTCGTGGAGGACCTGGACGCGAAGCGGGCCCGGCGCGAGGTGCAGGACGCGCTCGGCTGTCCCTCCGCGCCCACGCTCCTGGAGGTGGCCGTCGCCGGAGACCTGCTGCGGCTGGAGGGCAGCGCGGTGCCGGGGCGCGAGCTGGACCGCGTGCGCGAGCGCATCCGCGTGCTGCGCGAGGACCCGTCGCTGACGGCCGGCGAGCGGCTGCTCGTGGACCACATCGAGGGGCGCATCCTCATCGAGCGCGACCGCGAGGGGGGCCGCAAGCTCCTGCGTGGGGTCATCACCGGCTCCGCGCTCCAGCGCTCCACCGACATCGAGGCGCGCAAGGCCTGGGCCCACAGCCACCACGTGCTGGTGATGGACGCAGGCCGGGCGAAGGAGTGGGGCCCCGCCGTGGACCTGCTCGCGGAGGAGGTGGACCGCACCGCGCCCACGTCGTGCCTGCTGGCGCTGGCCGGCCAGGACGAACGGCTGCTCTTCGTCGCCCGCGGCCCCACCGGCGCGAGCAGCGGGCTGTACCTCGACGCCCTGAAGCGGCCCCTGCGCGAACAGGTGCCCGCGGTGCCCGAGCCGCTCCTCCAGGTGCTCGCCGGCTGCGACGCG
>NZ_JBKGHJ010000911.1:0-1795 GCF_046520365.1 Corallococcus sp. 4LFB | reverse complement strand
GGCCTCCGCCCACCTTCGCGGGCCAGAACGCTCCCGCGGCTCCCGCCCTGGCGCCTCCGCCGGTTTGGAGTCCCCCCGTCCCGCCGCCTTCGCCGGAGCCGGAGCCGGAGCCGGTGACGCTCGTGGGCCGGAACCGGTCCGCGTCTGCGCCGAAGCTGGACGCCGGACCGATGCCCGGCGAGGCGCGGCTGGTGGCCCCCGAACTCGTCCCGGAAGCGGAGGGCAACGCCACCCAGCCCCTCCCTCCCGGCCTGGAAGCCTCCGCGATCGAGCCCGTGCCCAGGGGTCCGGTGACGGTCGTCGCGAAGGTCGAACCGTCGTCCGCCGCCGACAAGGCCCGCAAGCGGCGTCAGCTGGGCAAGACGCTCAAGGGCCAGTTGCTCCTCTTCTGGCAGCGCCAGTCGCTGCCCCGGCGCATCGGCTTCGCGTCGCTGGCGGGGCTGGGCGCGCTGGCGCTGGTGACGCTGCTCGTGGCGCTCGTGGTGCCCTCGGCGATCCGGCTCCCCGGCCGCGAACCCTTCAAGCTGGGCATGGAGCCGGTGACGGACTCCTTTGGCCTGGGGGAGGACGTGCGCTGGGTGCACGCCGACGACAAGCGCTTCGACTTCCGCTTCGTGTCCCCCACGCGCGCGGTGGCGGTGCTGCACTACCAGGCCAGCAGCATCGCCCGGGACGAGGTCAACCTGTCCCTCAACGGCGTGTCCCTGGGGTGGGTGCCCCCGGACACGGCGCAGACGGCCGAGCGCGAGCTGGAGCAGGTCCTGCCCCCCAGCCTCCTGCGCCGCAACGCCAACAACCAGCTGCTCTTCGACAACGCCCTCAACCCGCCCGGCCGCGACCCCTGGCGCATCTGGAACCTGCGCCTGGAGGTCATCCCGGTGCCCGAGCTGCCGCCGGAGCAGCTGATCGCTTCCGCCCGGGAGTCCGCCAAGGCCGGGGCCCGCTTCTACGAGCTCAAGGACGTGGGCGCGGAGAACCTGTTCAAGGCGTGGCGGGAGTACCGCGCCGCGTGGATCACCCTGGAAGCGCTCGACGAAAAGCCGGAGCTGTACGACGACGTCCGGGAGCGGATCGCCCGGATTTCAACGGAGCTGGACCACCGCTGCGGGCAGCTGATGATGCAATTCCAACGGGCGGTTCAGTTCCGCAGCCGACGGGATGCGGTCGCGACCCTCGAAGACGTGCGGAGACGCTTCCCTACCGCCGAGCATCGCTGCCACAATCTGGCGCTGGAAAAAGCCTATGAGCACGAGCTTTAGGGCCCGTGCCCCCCTCAGCAGGACGCGGTGACCGCCATGTCGAACGCACCACCCCCCGCCCGCCGACGGCCTACATCCGGTACGCCCTCTTCAGGGACAGGACAGCGCGCGCCGGTCCGCCGGTCCACCGCCGGTGCCGCCGCGGCCCGTCCCGCGAAGCTCGTCGTCATCGCCGGCCCCATGGAGGGTGAGGAGTTCGCGCTCGCCGACCTCGAGTACACGGTCGGCCGCGCCACGGACAACCCCATCTGCATCCAGGACACGTCGGTCTCCCGCAAGCACGTGACGCTGCGCAAGGAGTCCGCCGGCTGGATGGTCAGCGACATGGGCTCCGGCAACGGCACCATCGTCAACGGCGATCCCATCTCCGAGGAGACGCTCCTCGCCAACGGGGACGTCATCACGCTGGGCGACTCGGAGCTGCGCTACGAGGACACCGCCAACAGCACCGCCAAGGTGCAGGCCCCCTCCGGCTCCCGGCCCCGTCCGTCCACCGCGGCGGGGCGCGGTCCCTCGGCCGTGCCCACGCGCCCTTC
>NZ_JBKGHJ010000910.1:0-1800 GCF_046520365.1 Corallococcus sp. 4LFB | reverse complement strand
CGAAGGCGAAGCCCACCGCCGTGCCCAGGAGCGGCGCCGAGCACGGCGTCGCGAGCACCACCGCGAGCACGCCCTCGCCCGCGCTGCGCAGCAGGCCGTGGCTCTGGTCCACCTTGCCCGCCAGCGCCGTGCCGTCCGTGCCCAGCGTGTAGACGCCGAAGAGGTTGAGCGCGAACGCCACCACCACCGCGCTCACGCCCGCGACGAACAGCGGCTCCTGGAACTGGAAGCCCCAGCCCACGCTGTTGCCGCCCGCGCGCACCGCCAGCACCGCGCCCGCCAAGAGCAGCATCGTCGCCAGGATGCCGCCCGCGTACGCCGCCGCGTGCGGCGCGACCTTGCCCTTCTCCTCCGCCACCAGCCGCGTGAAGCCGTACGCCTTGATGGCCAGCACCGGGAACACGCACGGCATCAGGTTGAGCAGCGCGCCGCCCAGGAACGCGAACAGCAGCGCGAGCCCCAGCCCCATGGGCGCCTCGGCCGCCACCGGCGCCGCCGCCACCGCGGGCTTCACCTTGCCCAGCGCGTCCTTCACCGACGGGACCTTCAAGGGGTCCGCGCCCGCCACCGGAGCCCCGGCCGCCGCCACCACCGGCGCGAGCGCCGTGTCCACCTCCACCGCCGTGAAGCCCGTGGCCTTCGTGCCCAGGCGCAGCGCGCCCGTGAGCCGGGGCTCGCTCTTGGGCACCACCGACGACGCCTGGCCCTCCAGCGCGAACGTCCCCGGCCCCTTGCGCTTCAGCGTCACGCTGTCCACGCCCGCGATGCGGCCGGGCACGAAGAAGTCATCCTCCACGTTGCCCGCGAAGGGCTTGCCGTCCGCCGTCGTCACGGTGAGCGTGCCGGTGAACGGCTTGCCCGCGGTGAGCGACGTGCCATCCAGCGCCAGGGCCACGCGCGGCGCGCCCTCCGCCCCCGCGGGCACCGGCACCTGGGCCTGGGCGGCGTCGAATTGCGGCGCGAACTCCGCGTCCAGCACCGTCTCCGGCCCCACCGGCACCGTGCGCGACAGCACCAACTGCGCGGGGATGCAGTGCACCTTGCACGCGAGCGCGTCCACCGCCGTCGACACCGTCAGCGTGCCCGTGGCCTTGTCGGACACGTGCGCGGGCGCGAAGAGCAGCACCTCGTCGTGGTAGCCGTGCGTGGTGATGAAGCCGTCCGGCGTGCGGAACGTGCTGGGGAAGGGCCAACGCAGGTCGCCCACCGTGATGCCCGGCGCGTCCCACGCCACGTCCGTGGCCAGGCCGGAGTCCCCCGGGTTCTTCCAGTAGACGTGCCAGTCCGGGTCCAACCGCAGGCGCACGCCCACGCGGAAGTCGCCGCCCGCCTTCACCTGCGTGGCGTCCAGGAGCAGCGCGCCCTCCAGGCGCGGGTCGCCCTCGTCCGGCGCGGTGCTGCCCACGGCGGTGGACGGCAGCGCGGCCTGGGCCACCGCCGCCACCAGCAACGCGCCCACCACGCCCAGCCCACCGAGCCGGCTTCCAGACCTCTTGCTCCACGGATGCGTCATGCGACTCCCGTTAATCCACCTGGAAACGCCGTGCTACCTGGGATGCGTCCCCACAGGGTGCACTCAACCTTCCGGGCAGCCGGGCATTCCGCACGCCCGCACGCCCGGCGTCAGGGGCCCTCACCGGCCCCGCGCCTTCCTTCGTACGTTCAGTGACTCCAGGCGGTTACGAGGACTCGCCGCCGCCCGTCTTCCAGGGCAGCAGCGCCGCGCCGTCCAGGGTCACCCCCTTGGGCGCACCGCCGTTCGCCGCGGCGGGCAGGGCGGCGCGGGCCGGGGGTGGGCCG
>NZ_JBKGHJ010000090.1:0-20544 GCF_046520365.1 Corallococcus sp. 4LFB | reverse complement strand
GGCGATCGCCCGGGGCGGCAGCCGGCTTGGAGGCCATCCGCTTCATCGCGGGCGCCTTCGCCGGCGCGAGCCCTCCCTCCACCTCATCGTCGCCCACGTCCCCCGGGGCCGGGTTGAACATGCTCCAGCCCGCGGGCGCGTTCACCGGCACCACGCGCGTCTCCGGCGTGCCTGACGCGCGACGGTCGCCCTGGCGCTCCTCCACCACCACGAAGGACGTGTACTGCGTGGCCAGCTGGTGCTCGACGGCCAGCCGCACGATGCGCTCCTTCATCGCCTCCGCGCGCCGGCCCACCAGCCCCGCGTCCATCCAGCCCCGGATGCGCTCGGCGGCCCACAACTTCTCCACCACCGGCCGGTCCGACAGCGAGGGCAGGTCCAGCCGCACCGTGAGGGAGAAGGGCTCCCGGCCCGACCTCCCCTTCAGCGTCACGCTGCCCGTGCCCGCCTGCGCATAGCGCCCGAAGAGCGTCCACGGCGTGCCGTCCACCAGCGGCGGCAGCGTGGCCGGAGCCAGCTCGCTGGCCTCCACGCCGTCGAAGCGCACCTCCAGGTCGGTGACCCGCGGCGCGAGCGCCCGTGAGAACTGCGCCACCACCTTCTCGTCGATGCGCTCCCCCGGGTGGATGAACTCCACCGCGCCGTCCGTGCGCCGCGCCAGGTCGCGCAACAGCGCGTCGCTCACGTTGGTGCCGATGCCGAACGAGAACACCCGCCCCGACCCGCGCGCCGCGAGCACCGCGTTGAGGATCTCGTTCTCGTTGCCCACCTGACCGTCCGTCAGCAGCACCACCACGCCGTCCGGCGCGGCCTTCATCGCGGCGACCATCGGCTCCAGCAGCTCCGTGCCGCCGTGGGCCCTCAGCCCCGCGACCCACGCGTCCGCCTGCTCCAGCGTGCGCTGGGTGAACGGCACCGGCTGCGCGGAGAAGGAGCGGAACGAATTCTCGAACGCGATGACGTTGAAGCGGTCGCCTTCGCGCAGGTGGCGCAGGCACAGCCGGAGCGCGGCCTGGGCCTGGGGCAGGCTGTCCCCGGCCATGGAGCCGGACGTGTCCACCACGAACACCACCTCCTGCCGGGGTGGCGCCGCCGCCAGGTTCAGCAGGTCCGGCACCACCGTGAGCGCGAACGTGCCCGGCCCTTCCGCCTTGCGGTGCGCGACCACGGGCGTGAGCATCACGTCCGGGTTGGCGTTGCGCATCGTGAGCACCACGTCCCGGTTCAGCTCCACCTCGTCGCCCGCGAGGCTCCGCCGGAGCGAGTCGCGCTGGAGGTTCACCCGCGTGCGCGTGCCCTCCTTCGTGACGGTGAGCCGGTGGGACGGGCTCTCCACCACCACGTCACGGCCCACGTCGATGAGCAGGTCCATGCGCAGCCCGTAGTCCGCCCCCGGGCCCTGGGGCGGGGAGATGCGGTCCGCGTCCGGCACCCGCGTCGTCGGGGCCGCGCTGCCATGGCTCGTGCGGTCGCCGTGCACCGGGCCGGGGATGTACCGGGGCGCCACCAGCGTGGGCAGCATCCAGCGCACGCTGCCCTCCTCGGAGGTGAGCGTCTGGAGGAACTCCACTTCCACCAGCGTCTCCTCGCCCGGCAGCAGGTTGCCCACCTGCGCGGTGAAGACGTTGGCGCGCTCCTGGTCCAGCAGCGCCGCGCCGTGCCCTTCCGTGATGGCGTCGTCGTAGGCGCGGAAGGCCGCCTCGCGCTCCTTCACCACGCCGGCCACGCGGCGGCCCGCGCACGTCATGGAGAAGGCGCTGAGCGTCGCGTCGGAGGGCAGGGGGAAGGTGTAGAGGGCCTCCACCGGCTTCTTCTCGTCGTTGCGGTAGCGCTGCGCCACGCGCACCCGCGCGTGCCCCCCGAGCAGTTCCCCGGTGACCTCCACTCCCTGCAGGGGCACCTGGGCCCCCTCACGCGTGAACAGCCCACACTTCGCCTGCTCGTTCATGACGGCGTTCCTTCCTGGGACTCTTCGATGAGGGCGCGCACCCGCTCCGCCAGCGCCCGGACCTTCGCTTCCGCCTGCTCCGACACGTGCAATTCCAACCCCGGCGCCAGGAGCCAGCGCTGGTAACGCGCCACCTCCACCGTCGGGTCTTTTCCCGGACGCCTGGGGGTCGGAAGCCGGGGGGCTTCTTCCGGCAACGTCCCCGGGCCCACCGGCGTCTCCGCCAGCCGGCGCAGCTCCTCCAGCGACAGCCGCGCCAGCTCCGCCTGGATGGCGTCCAGGGGCAGGAACCTCGCCTGGAGCACCCGGATGGCCTTGAGCCGCACCCGGTGCTCCTCCCCGTAGACCGTGTCCGGCCCCTTGAAGGGCGGTGCGGGCAGGAGGCCCCGCTGGACGTAATAGCGGACCGTGCGAGGCGAGACGCCCACCTCCTCCGCCAGCGCGGCCAGCTTCCACTCCGTCTGTGTCTTGGGCGTGCTCACGAACCTGACAGTAGGTCGTGACAGTTGTGGTGTCAAGACGTCGGTGGCGATTCGTCAGCGGTGGTGTCGCGATGCGGAGGCGGCGTCCGGGCGGGCGGCGGGACAGAAGGGGGCCTGAACGTCGTCGTGGACGGCCTGGACAACCCAATCTCCCGCATCACCGCGCGCATGCGGGACAGGGTCCGGGAGTGGCGCACGCTGCCGGAGGGCCACGCGCGCCGCTCGCTCCCGCGCGAGGCGGTGGCCATCCTGGACCGCCGCCACGCCATCCTCGCGCGGGCCATCGCTTCACCCGCGCTGGAGCGCGAGGACCTCTTCCGGAACGGGCAGCCGGGCGGCCCACCGAAGGCCTGAATTTGTTCCGCAGCGCACGCGAAGGTGCTAGCGGGTGCCTCCGAGACGCGAGGGTCTGGTACGTCCCGGCTCGCGCGCCTGGCATCGCGCTGGATTCCGCAGCCTCTCTGGCTCAACCCTCACCGTGGAGCACGTGAACATGGCAAACGCCAAGGTCTTCTTCGACATGTCGATTGGTGGCCAGCCCGCCGGTCGTATCGTGATGGAGCTGTTCTCCGACGACGTTCCCAAGACCGCCGAGAACTTCCGCGCCCTGTGCACGGGTGAGAAGGGCACCGGCAAGAGCGGCAAGCCGCTGCACTACAAGGGGACGCCCTTCCACCGCGTCATCCCGGGGTTCATGTGCCAGGGCGGCGACATCACGCTCGGCAACGGCTACGGCGGTGAGTCCATCTACGGTGAGAAGTTCGCGGACGAGAACTTCAAGCACAAGCACACCTCGCCGGGCTTCCTCTCCATGGCGAACGCGGGCCCCAACAGCAACGGCTCGCAGTTCTTCCTCACCACCGTCCCCACCGCGTGGCTCGACGGCAAGCACGTCGTCTTCGGCAAGGTCGTCGAGGGCATGGACGTGGTGAAGAAGATCGAGGGCGTGGGCAGCCAGTCCGGCGCGACGCGCCAGCCCGTGAAGATTGAAGACAGCGGCCAGCTGTAATCCCGCCGTCGCCGCGCCTCACCCGGAAGGTCCATCCGTGCCTCGCGCCCGGGTGGACCTTCGTCGTTTCAGGACAGGCCGTGGGAAGCGTCCTCGTCCTCCTCCTCCCGGGGCTCCTCCGGAGGGATGGGCCGCGCGGTCACGGCGCCAAACGCGCGCAGGAGCTCCAGCGGAATGGGCAGGATGGTGTGGTTGCCGCCGCCGGTGATCTCCACCAGCGTCTGCAGGTAGCGCAGCTGGAGCGTGGCGGGGTTGCGGCTGAGCACGTCCGCGGCCAGGGCCAGCTTCTCCGCGGCCTGGTGTTCGCCTTCCGCGGCGATGATCTTCGCGCGGCGCTCGCGTTCGGCCTCGGCCTGCCGCGCGATGGCCCGCTGCATCTCCAGCGGCAGGTCGATGTGCTTCACCTCCACGTTGGAGACCTTCACGCCCCACGGGTCGGTGCGCGCGTCGAGCACCTGCTGCAATTCGCGGTTGATGCGCTCGCGCTGGGACAGCAGCTCGTCCAGCTCCACCTGGCCCAGGATGGCGCGCAGGGTCGTCTGCGCAATCTGGCTGGTGGCGTAGAGGTAGTCCTCCACCTGGAGCACGGCCTTGTCCGCCTGGATGACGCGGAAGTAGACGACGGCGTTGACCTTCACGCTGACGTTGTCCTTGGTGATGACGTCCTGCGGGGGCACGTCGCGCGCGACGGTGCGCAGGTCGATGATCACCATCCGCTCGATGAAGGGGATGAGCCAGCGGAAGCCCGCGCGCTTGAGGCCCACGTAGCGGCCCAGCCGGAACACGACGCCGTTCTGGTACTCGGTGACGATGCGCACGCCGGAGAGGAAGAGGAGGAACAGCAGGGCCAGGGGGATGAGCCATCCCAGGGCTCCGAACAGCTCGTTCATGGCATCGACTCCGCGACGGTGAGGGTGAGCCCTTCCACGGCGCGCACCACGACCTGCGCGCCCTCGCGGATGGGGGTGAAGGAGACGGCGCGCCAGCGCTCGCCGTGGACGAACACCTCGCCGCCGGAGGGCGTGACGGGGCCCAGCGCCGTGCCCGCCTCGCCCACGAGCCCCGCGTCACCGCCCCGCTGCGGCAGCTTGCGGGTCTGGGCGCTGCGATACGCGATGAAGGCCGCCGCTCCCGCGAACAGGAGCGCCGTCGGCAGCATCACGCCCCACGACAGGCGGAAGGACGGCTCCACGAACCAGCCCGGTTCGAAGCGGTCCACCAGGAACACGCCGCCCAGTATCAGCAGGCCCACGCCCGCGGCGCCCAGCAGGCCGCTGGTGATGAACAGCTCCGCGACGATGAGCCCCACGCCCACGAGCATCAACACCAGCGCGCCCGAGCGCACCGGCAGCGTCGCCGAAGCCATCAACGCCAGCACCAGCGCCACGCCGCCAATGAGCCCCGGTGCCACCGCGCCCGGATGGGACAACTCCACGACCAGACCCAGCGCGGCGGTGAGGAACAGCAGGTAGATGATGGAAGGCTGCGCGAGCGCATGGACCACCTGCTGTGACAGCCCCGGCTCCAGGGACACCACCTGGGCGTCGCGGGTGGCGAGCGTCACGGTGTCACCCCCGGCCACCTCCACGCGGCGGCCGTCGACGGCGGAGAGGAACGCGGCCTCGGTGGGCGCGACGAGCTCCACCACGCGAAGCTCCACGGCGCGGTCCGCGGGGACGCTGGCGCTGTCG
Organism: Corallococcus sp. 4LFB; assembly: GCF_046520365.1. Classification (NCBI taxonomy): domain Bacteria; kingdom Pseudomonadati; phylum Myxococcota; class Myxococcia; order Myxococcales; family Myxococcaceae; genus Corallococcus; species Corallococcus sp. 4LFB. The sequence goes on along the minus strand of NZ_JBKGHJ010000090.1, from coordinate 15,414 downwards.
CGCACGGCGGCCGCGGCCCACTCCGGATTGCGGCCCCGCTGCCGCGCGATGCCCTCCGCGAAGGCGACCGTGTCGTTCACCACCTTCCGGGCCAGCTGCTCGCCACCGCGCTGCTCCACGTCCTCGCCCCCCAGCCCCACGGGGTGCGCCGCGCCGATGTTCGTCCCCGGCGCCATGGCGCTCACGTTGGAGGCCAGCGAGATGAACACGCCCGCGCTGCCGGCATGCGCGCCGGAAGGCCCCACCCACACGAGCACGGGGACGCGCGAGCCCAGGAACGCTCGCACCACGGCGCGGGTGGCCTCCAAGGATCCGCCCGGCGTGTCCAACCGGACGAGCAGCGCCGTGGCCCCACCGTCCTCCGCGCGCTTCACGCAGTCCGCGAGGTACGCGCCCGACCCGGCATCCACCACGCCCTCCAGCTCGCAGCGCGCGACGAAGGACGGTGACGCGGGAGCCGCCGGAGCGACGACGCCCGCGAAGAGGAACGCCAGGAGCCAGCCCCAGAGGACGTGACGGCGCCAGCCCCTCCTGTCGACGTGCTCCCGCATGGCCGCCCCCGGTGTGCGCGCACCGTGCGCACACGCACTCGGACAACGGTGTGCATTGAGCCTTTGGATGACCGGTGCGTGAAGCCGGGGGCCTGGAGGGCATGCGGGCAGGAAGGGCCCGGCGTCCTGCTTGTGCATCCGATGTTGGACGTTGCAGGGGATGCGCGTTGCTGGAGGAGGACGCACCTCCCTAGGGTCGACCTCTCGATATCCTCCCAGGAGGTTTCATGCGCCGTGCCGTGCTGCTCATCGCTGCTCTGGGCCTGACCGCTGGAGTGGTGGCCTGCAAGACCACCCAGCCTGCGGGGACCGAGGACCAGATGCCCATCCAGGGCCCGGACACGGCCCGCGAGCCCATCCAGAACGTGCCCAACGACCGGGGAGGGCCCGCGGGCCCCATCGAAGCGCCGGGCGTGGACGGTGGCACCCCCCAGGAGGGCGGGTAGTCTCCACGCCATGACGGCGGAGACGACGGTCTACAGGGCGGAGCGCATCTGGACGCTGGATGCGGCAGGTCCGCGCGCGGAAGCCTTGGCGGTGCGTGACGGGCGGTTGCTCGCGGTGGGGACGCTCGCGGAGGTGCGCGCCGCCGCGGGCTCCACCGCGCGCGAGGTGGACCTGGGCCGGGCCTCGGTGGTGCCCGGTCTGGTGGACGCGCACGCGCACCTGCACGGCCTGGGGAAGAGCCTGACCACCGCGCGCCTGGAGAAGGCGCCCTCGGTGGAGGACGTGGTCCAGCGCCTGGCGAAGGCGCCCGCGTCGAGCTTCCAGGGGGACTGGTTGCTCGGCAAGGGGTGGGACCAGAACGAGTGGCCCGGCGCCGCGTTCCCGGGCCGCGCGGAGCTGGACGCGCGCTTCCCCACGACGCCGGTGTACCTCATGCGGGTGGATCATCACGCGGCCTGGGTGAACGGCGAGGCCCTGCGCCGCGCGGGCCTCACGCGGGACACGCCGGATCCGCGAGGAGGCCGCATCCTCCGCGACGCGAGGGGCGAACCCACCGGCGTCCTCGTGGACAACGCGATGGACGTGGTGGAGGCCGCCATCCCCGCGCCCACGCGCGAGCAGCTGGAGACCCGGCTGCGAGCCGCGCTGGAGCGCTGCGCACAGGTCGGGCTCACGGGCGTGCACGACGCGGGTATGGACCTCCAGGCCTTCCGCACGCTGCAGGCGTGGGACGCGGCGGGGACGCTGCCCCTGCGTGTGTACGCGATGGCGGCGGGGCAGGGGGAGCAGCGCCACGCCTATCTGGAGCAGGGCCCCTGGCAGGGGCGGCACCTGGCGATGCGCTCGGTGAAGTTCCTGGCGGACGGAGCGCTGGGGAGCCGGGGCGCGGCGCTGCACGACGACTACAGCGACGAGCCCGGCCAGCGCGGCCTGTTGCTCCTCGCGCCGGAGGAGCTCGAGGCCCGCGCGCAGGCCTTCATGGCCCGGGGCTTCCAGGTGTGCATCCACGCCATTGGAGACCGTGCCAATACGTTGGTCGTGGACGTCCTCCTGCGAGGCGCGGAGCGGACGGGCACGCAGGCCCTGCGCCACCGCGTGGAGCACGCGCAGATCCTCCGGCTGGAGGACATCCGGAGGCTGGGCGCGGCGGGGCTGGTGGCCAGCGTACAGCCCACGCATGCCACCAGCGACATGCCCTGGGCGGAGACGCGGCTGGGGCGCGAGCGGCTCAAGGGCGCCTACGCGTGGCGCACGTTGAAGGACGCGGGCGCGCACCTGGCGCTGGGCAGCGACTTCCCCATCGAGAACCCGGACGTGCTCGCGGGGCTCTATGCGGCGCGCACGCGGCAGGACGCGAAGGGCTGGCCGGAAGGGGGCTGGTATCCCGAGGAGCGCCTGAGCGCGGCGGAGGCGCTGGAGGGCTTCACGGTGGGGCCCGCGTGGGCGTCCTTCGAGGAGGCGCGGCGCGGAAGGCTGAAGCCCGGCCTGGACGCGGACTTCGTCGCGCTGTCCGCGGATCCGCTGGAGGGGCCCGCGGCCGCGCTGGTGGACGCGCGAGTGCTGGCCACGGTGGTGGCGGGCGCGGAGGTGTTCCGGGCGGCCAGGTGAGTCTCAGCCACCGAAGATATGCGAGCGCGCGGCCTCGGCGATGGCGACGACGGCGGGGTGGCGCAGGCGGCGCTCCACGGTGATGGCGTAGAAGCACTGCTCGATTTCGTCGGTGTGCCCGATGGCGGTGACGTTGAATTGCCGCTGCACCTCGGCGTCGATGATGGAGGGCATGGCGAAGATGCCGTGCCCCTTCTGTCCGAAGGCCTGGAGCAGCGCGCTGTCGTCGAAGTCGCCCGCGATGAGGGGCCGGATGCCGAGCCGCTCGAACCACAGGTCCAGCGAGCGGCGCACCGAGGACTCCTCCGACGGCAGCAGCATGGGCGCGCCGTCCAGCGAGCGCGGGAAGTCCTTGCGCAGGTGCGCGAGCGGCTGGGCGGCGAAGAACGTCACGCCGCACTTGCCCAGCAGGTGGTTGAAGGACCGGACGCTGACGGGCTCGGAGCCGGGCGCGTCCGCGAGCACCACGTCCAGCTCATGCAACGCCAGCTGTGCAAGCAATTGGGGCAGGGGGCTCTCGCGGCAGATGATGCGCAGCGAGGGGCCGGCCTCCAGCGCGGGCTTGAGCAGCTGCTCGGCGACGAGCTTGGGGATGACGTCGAGCACGCCCACGTTGAGGCGCAGCTGCTGGCCGGTGGGCAGGCCGGAGACGACGTTCTTCAGCTCGTTGCCCAGGCGGAAGATCTCATCCGCGTAGCGCATGACGGTGCGGCCCACGTCGGAGAGCACGAGCTTGCGGCCCTTGCGCTCGAAGAGCTGGTGGCCCAGCGACTCCTCCAGCAGCTTGATTTGAGCGCTGATGGTGGGCTGGGCGAGGTGCAGCTCTTCACTCGCCTTGGCGATGCTGCCCGCCCGCGCAACCGTCCAGAAATACAGGAGATGGTGGTAGTTGAGCCACGCCATGACTTAGGTTTAACCGAAGGGTTTCATCCAAACTAGCTCATTTTTTTAAGAGTCGCGGTCGCTTATCTCTACCTCCGTCACCGCGCGATGGGTGCGCGGGGGACTGATTGGGGAGGTTGCGTTCATGGAAGCCATCTACGGGGAGCGCGAGTCCACGGTGGAGCTTGTCGGGGCCGAGGTGGACTCGGCCGAAGTGGAGATGCGGGTGCGGGGGCACCTGGAGCTGGTCCGCCGGCTGGCCTGGAAGTACCGCTGGACGGGGCTGTCGTTGGAGGAGCTGATGTCGGAGGGCAACGTGGGCCTGGTGGAGGCGGCGCGCCGGTTCGAGGAGCGGGGTGTGCCGTTCGGCGCCTACGCGCAGCAGTGGATCCGCGCGCGCATCCGGGCGTACGTGTCCCGCACCTGGAGTGTGGCGGGGGGCCGCGCGCCGTGGATCGTCTTCCAGCTGCGGCGCGAGCGTGCGCGGCTGGAGGCCCGCTGGGGCGAGGGCCATCCGGAAGTGACGAAGCGGCTGGCCGAGGCGCTGGGCAAGCGGGAGGAGGAGGTGGCGCGGGGGGCGGACGCCCTGGCGAAGGACGTGTCGTTGAACGCGCCCCTGGGGTGGGAGGGGGACGTGACGCGGCTGGACATGCTGGAGTCGGAGGAGGACTCGGCGGAGGAGCTGGCGGACCGGGGCGCCTGGGCGGAGAAGCTGCACCAGAGCGTGGCGGAGGCCTGGCCGGAGCTGGACGCCCGGGAGCGGGCGCTGGTGAAGGAGCGGATGCTGGCGGAGGACGGGGTGAGCGCGGAGCTGCTGGCGAGGCGCTTCGGGGTGACGGCGGTGCGCATCCGGCAGATCGAGCAGGGGCTGCGCCAGAAGCTGCGCCAGCGTCTGACGGCGGGGTGCACGGCCTGGGACAGCGAGTCGCCCCGGCTGGCGGCCTGAGTGTCGGGCGAGGGGGGAGGGTTGGCGGAAAGAGGTTGACGGCGCGGGCAAGTGACCGTAAATCGGCGCTGCCGCTCGCGGTGCGCGGTACGCCCAAGTAGCTCAGTCGGTAGAGCAGGGGACTGAAAATCCCCGTGTCGGTGGTTCGATTCCGCCCTTGGGCACACCAGTACGAAGAATCTGAAGGGCGTCGGACTCCGGTCCGGCGCCCTTCTGCTTTTCGCGTGCTCCCAGGCCAGCGCCGCGGAACAGGTGCTGGCTCCGGTGCACACCGAAGCTGGGCCCGAAGTGCCGCACGGCCTGCTCATCGCCGCCATCGAGTGATGACAGACACTCTTTGAGACTGGCCGGGATGCTCGCCGGTCCCTTCCCATTCACCCCCATATGTCTGGTCTCCCGCTGCGGGCCGGGTGGGCCGGCCGCACCCGATGTGCGAGCATCGTGATGCATCCTTTGACGTGGCCGGTAGGCGTTGCCCTGCCCGTGCATCGGGTTCGGAGGTTCCTCGCAAATGGAGTTCTTTCAGACCACCGAGGCCACGACCGGGGAAGCACGGGTCTTCAACGCTCTCCGAGAGGCGTTCCGCCAGGACGAGGGACTCTGCTTCCTGCGGTATCCCTTCTTCGAGACCCGAGGGCGCTTTCGCCACGAGCCCGACATCCTCATGCTTCATCGGGACCTGGGACTGCTCATCATCGAGGTCAAGGACCTGCAGGCTCGCCACGTGTCCCGCATGGAAGGGCACACCTGGCACATGGCTGATTGGCACAAGGGCATCGAGGAGCCATATGCCCAGGCGGAAGCGCAGATGTGGTCGGCGCTCAAGCGCTTCAACAGCGTGCCTCTGCTGCATGATCGCCTGAAGCATCACGCGCTGGTGGCCCTTCCCAACGTCCCCCGTGCCGAGTGGGCCGCGAAGGGATTCACCTTACTGCCGTGCAATCCGGCCATCCTTCATAAAGACGAGCTGGGCCCCGTCACCCTGCGCAGGCGACTTGGCGATTTCGCCGGAACGGCAGGTCGCTCACGTCTGACGAATGAGGAGTGGCAGAAGGCGCGTGCAGTCCTGGGGTTTGGCACGGTCATCGAGCAGATCCAGAAGAGGGGAGGATTCGCTGGCACCGCCGCCCGTGTCGCCGCCAGCGAGACGAGGATTGCCGCCCTGGATCTGGAGCAGGTGAGTATTGGAGTGGAGATTCCACCGGGTCCGCAGCGGATCCGAGGCATCGCGGGCTCCGGTAAGACGATGCTCCTGGCCATCAAGGCGGCACGGATGCATCTCGCGCATCCGGATTGGGATATTGCATTCACTTTCAATACAAAGAGCCTTTATCAGGTCATCCAAAGCTACATCACGGAGCTGTGCCGGTATCTGGGCGATTCGGAGCCGAACTGGCGGAAGCTGCGGGTCATGCATGCCTGGGGCGGCAGGACGACGGGCCCCGGCCTCTACTACGTCACAGCGCAGGCCATGGGGCGCAAAGCCCGTACCTCGAACGATTTCAAGGGCACCACCATCTCAGAGAGTCTGGCTGTCGCGTGTCGCGAGCTCCTGGAACTGGGGAGGGTCCCCGAACTCTTCGATGCGGTGCTCGTCGACGAAGGCCAGGATCTGTTGTCAGACTTTTATCGACTGGCGTACGCAGTTCTAAAGGCTCCGAAGCGCCTGATCTGGGCCTATGACGAGGCTCAGAGCCTGGACCATCTCACCATTCCAACGTCGGAGAACCTCTTCGGCCGCGGCCCCGACGGGAAGTTGCTCGTGGATGTCGCTGGCCAATACCCGGGAGGCATCTACAAGAGCCACATCATGCGGAGGTGCTATCGCACGCCACGTCAGATCCTGCTGGCAGCCCATGCGGTCGGAATGGGCCTCCTGCGGCCGGAGGGCCCGGTTCAGGCGATCACCACGAAGAGTGGCTGGCAGGACATCGGCTACTCAGTCGAGACAGGCGGATTTGCGAGTCCCGGTGCCGAAGTCGTGCTGGTGCGCTCGATGGCGAATTCGGGCCATCCGCTGGATTCCTTGCCGATGCCTCGCCGATCCCTCCTGAGATCTCAGGGCTTCGCGGATCGCGAGGCGGAATTCGAGGCCTGCGCACGTTGCGTCCAAGAGCAGGTGCGGACCGGAGTCCGAGCCGAACAGATCATGGTCGTCCATCTGGGCTTCAAGGACGAACTCCAACGCCTCGCCAAAAGGCTGAGTGAGGCGGGCGTCGTCGTTCATTCCACGGAGGAAAACCCCAGAGAGTTTCGCCGTGCAGGTGCGGTCACCGTGACGGGGGTCCATCGAGCCAAGGGCAACGAGTCTCGCGTCGTCTTCGTCACAGGTCTTGATTGTGTCGAACGAGTCGAAGGCGAGGTCGTGAACCGGAATCACCTGTTCGTCGCGCTGACCCGCTCACGACAGGAGTGCATCGTCTCGGGCGTCAGTACGAGATCACGCCGCCTTCTGCACGAACTGGAAACACTGCACCGGATGGGAGACCGGGTCGTGTTCCTGGCCCCTGACCCCAAGCGGCTCAAGCGGAGCCTGGAGGATGAGCCGAGCCCGGGAGTTCCTTCGGATCCGCCACGGCCCCAGGAGTCCCCTGTTCGTGCCAGCGTTGCTGATGACGAGCGCTTCAGGACTCACTTGCCGCTCTACGATGTCCGGGCCGCGGCGGGACCCTGGGGTGCTGGACGTGTCGTTGAACAGGAAGTGGATGGCTGGGTCGATGCCACGGCGATCGGCGCCCTTTCCACGGACATGTTCGCCGTAAGGGTCGCCGGAAAATCGATGGAACCCCAGATTGCAGATGGTTCCATCGCCGTGTTTCGACGCCTGAACGACTCCGTACCCGAGGGTAAGATCGTCCTCGTCCAGCAGTTGCAGGCGGACCACGAGAGTGTCGCGGTGGTGGTGAAGCGCTTGGCGCGCTCGGCCAGCGGCTACCGGCTGGAGTCCTTGAATCCGCTCTACTCCCCGTTGGCCTTCGACCCGTTCTCCGAGAAGGAGCCCGTCCGTCTGCTGGGTGTGTACCTTGGCGTTGTGCCACCTGCCAGGAGCTAGCCTCGATGCAAACTTGAGGAACCACCGCGTTCCGGCCACGTCGGGGCGCGGTCGTTTCGTGCGCTGAGCGTCGTAGCGCGTACCCCCGTGGCCAATGCCGAGAAGCCGGGCCGCTTCCCTTTGGGAGAGCAGGAACCTGGGTTCGGCGAGCCCTTCGGTCATCGCGTTTGCCGGGTTTGAGGAAGTGCGAGCGTGGGTGACGGTAGAAGTCTCCCTTTCGGGTGAAGCCGAGCGCAGCCAGCGCCGCTTCGCCTCCTGTTCCCTTCAGGGTGATAACGAAGTCGAGGTCTCCTGATTGGTACGCTTCCGGCGCGTAGTAGGTCGCCGCGCTTCCACCCGTGAGCACTGCATGGAATCCTTTGCGATCCAGTGCCGTGCACACGGCGAAGGCGATATCCGTGAGCGACGAAGAGGGCCCGATCACAAGAGCCCCGGCTTGCCAGCTCGGCGAGGACGATGCCGTCGCGCGGCGAGCTTGTTCTGGAGCGTCGTGTCGCTCTCGCCAAGTTTCCAGAGCAGCGCGCTGAGTTCCGCGTGCGCGAAGTACCGGGGATTCAGGGAGACCATCCGCGTTCGCCCCATCAGCCGGCTGGCGATGACGGCTTCCCGTTCGAGCGACGTCAGGATGGATTGGACGGTGTAGAGGCGTACGCCAAGCAGCGCAGCCAACTCACTGGGATAGGTTCCTTCGAGCAGACGGATGGCCATGAGCACCGCCGTCCTGGTCGAAGTACCAAAGAGCCGGGAGCCTTCTTCAAGCACGAAGCCGATTTACCAATTTTCTTGGCGATATTGGCAGCGGCCTTGGTGATTCCGCCCTTGGGCACACCCGTACGAAGAATCTGAAGGGCGTCGGACTCCGGTCCGGCGCCCTTCTTCTTTGTCCGCGCTGGCGGGCGGTGTCGTTACGGGGGGCTGATGCGTCCGGGGGCGCCATTGGCGCCGGCCACGGTGTGGCAGGAGCCGCAGGCCCCGGTGCCCTGTGCGGTGTTCATGGCCCACTGGGTGCCACCGTGGGTGACGCGGGCGGTGTAGGGGAACGCGAAGTCCTTCGCGTCTCCGGCCTTGAGGAAGAAGTTGCCGGCGGCATTGGCCGTCAGTGGGTAGGTCTTCTGGTTGGCGTCGGTGATGACGACCTGGGCGCCCTCGAGGCCCGCGCAGTCGTCCGCCTCGTGCGCGGTGGCCTGGACGGTCCCCGCCACCACGAACTTCGGCCCCTCGCCCCGGTCCGCATGACATTGGATGCAGTTGCCACCGGGATGCATCAGGGCGTTGCCGCTGTCGCCGCCCGTCCACTTCATGCCCGTGGAGCACTCGGAGGTGCTCACCGCCTCCAGGCTGCCTCCGCCGCAGCCCGTGACAAGACCACCAAAAGCCAGACACAGCATGAGCATCGGGGGAATGCGTTGTGACATGCGTCACCTCTGGAAAGACTGTGTTTCATTCCAGGTCTTCGCCTCCACGCTGTCAACGGTACTCCCGGTACGGGGGGCCCGCGGGGCAGGTTGGGAATACGGGAGGGAGCCCGCGGTTCATCCGGGCCGGGCCTCCGTTGGGTCCAGGCGCCTTGCGTGGCGGTCCCTCCGCGTCCCGGGTGCACATCCGGGCGCGACGCGGTAGATCGGTGTCCCGGAGGAACATCAACGCAATGGACGCGAACGTGGTGGCGGAGCTGGAGAAGGCGGGCGTGAAGGTGGAGGACCCCATGCGCTTGTTCATCCCCGTGGAGCGGGACGAACAGGGCCAGGTGAAGCCCGTGGGCGACGAGGTGCCCGTGCGCTTCGGCGACGTCACCGCCCACGTGCGCCTGCAGCCCGTCTCCGCGCTGTGGACCGGGAACAAGCAACCCCCCGACTTCACCCGGCCGCCCTTCCCCGAGTACGAGCCGTTCTTCTTCCTCATCGAGGCCACCGCCGCCGGCTTCTGCCGCGACACGCGCCACGCGGAGGTCGACCAGGAGTTCTCCCAGCTCTACCGCCACCTCGCGCGCCGGCCCGACGGCCACCACAAGAACCCGCTCTTCTCCTACCTGCGCGCCGCCGCCCGCCTGTACCTGTCCCTGCGCGACGTCAGCCAGGCGGAGTTCGAGGCCGTCGCCCAGCGCCTCCACCAGTCCGCCAAGCTGCACGCGGGCCACATCGGCAGCACGAACTACTTCCAGGCCGTGCTGCGGCAGGTGCTGGGCGCATAGCGTCCGGTGGGAGCGCTCGCCGGGCCGCCAGAGGTCTGTCCACGGCGGCTCCGGCGTGACAACTTGAGTTCAGGGCTCGCTGGGAGGCTACCCCATGGGTAGCTTTTCGGCTTGATGCCCTCCTCTTCCTCCTCCGCGTCAGAAGTCCTGCTCGAGCAGCGCCTCACGGTGGACCACCTTCGCGAGGTGGCCGGTGAGCAGGTCCTCGAGCAAGCCCGGCGGTTGCTTGCCCGGAGAGCGGTGGACGTGGTGCCGCCTTCCCTGGGCTGTCTCCGGGGAACCGTCACCGAAGGGCGCATGCACACGTTCAATGCGTCCATCAGCGCGGAACCCGATTCCGAAGAGCTGCTGCTGGGGTGTGAATGCGACAGATACTGGAGCGAAGGGGTCTGCGCGCACGCGATCGCGGTCGGACTTGAGTGGATCCGCGCCTCCGCTCCCCGTGGGCGAAAGCGCGCGCCCCCTGCTCGACCCACGCTGCCCGCCTCCCCGCGCCTCGCGAAAGCCCCTTCACGGCCCGCCACGCCCGACGCAATCCAGGCGTGGCTCGAGGAGCACCACGTCGAGCGTGCCCGCACGGTGCCCGTGGCGGTGCTGGCGCCCCTGTTGCCCGGGCCCTTCACCCGACGCTGGCTCCCCGTGCTGCGCAAGGCCACGGTGGTGGATGTGCTGGAGGGCACCTCGAAGCTGCGGCGCTTGAGGGGCGCAAATGAGGACGTCCTCGCGGAGGCCGCCTGGCACTGGGTGCGTGTCGAGGCAGGGCGCGTGTCGCGGGGGCTGGCCCGTGAAGCCCCCACGACGCCGTTGCCTCCACCCACGGACGACCGCCTCGCGCCGCTGCGGGATGCGCTCGCCCGGAGCCGCGCGCGGATCCGCGCTCAGGCCATGCCCCGGCTGCTGTCGCCCGCACCCAGGGCCATCCTCCAGGAGGCCCCCTTGCGGCTGCTCGTGAAGGAGCCGGAGCTGGCGGCATGGGAGCCTCGTGACGCGTACGGCGCGGAGGAGGACGGGGGCGACGTGGTGCTCGACCCTCGCGCCATGATGGAGGGCCGCCCCGGCCTGTGCTGTCCGTGCTCGCCCAGGGCGGACGAGGCTTGCTGTGTCCACGCCTTGACCGCCGTGGACGCGGCGCTGGCGTTCCTGGTGCTTCCGAAGCACGCCGCTGTCGCCGCGAGGCTGGCGGAGCTGTTGTTCGAAGCGCCGGGCCGTGCGCTCCTGTCCGCGCTGGAAGGGTCTCTCCTGGCGCAGGCGGTGCACGACGCTCCGGCGGCCGGCGACTTCGTCACCTTCCGGCTGGAGCCCGAATCCCCGCGCGGCTGGCGGCTCCAGCCCTACCTGCACGTGCCCGCGAAGAGGGGCGGCCTTTCCCAGGGCCGCGCCGTCACCTGGTACGACCGCGACAAGGCGCTCCGGACGCTCCAGGATCCGGACGAACGCCATGCCTGGTCGCTCCTCGACGCGGAGGAGCGCATGGACAGGAACGGCGCGTACCTGGGAGACGGCCTCGGGGACGGCGCGTCGTACACGCTGCTGCTCCAGGCCCTGCGCTCGCTCGCGCACAGCCCCCGCCTCCGCCTGGCCGACGCTCCGGACGCGGCCGCGCGGGTGCGGGAAGCGCCGCTGGGCTTCGCCCTGGAAGAGGACGCAAAGGCCCTGCGCCTGCGGCCGGCGGTGGACGGACGCCCCGTGTCCCCAGCGCTCCTGACGCCACCTCCCGGTGGGTCGGAGGCTCCCCAGCCCTGGCTGCTCGTGGAGCCCGGCGGGCCGAGCGTCACCCTGGTGTCCGTTCCCCCGGGCGCGGTGCCCCTGCTCGAATCCCTGGCGCGCCACGGCGTCTATGTGTCCGAACACCAGCGCGAGGCGTTGCTGAGCCACCTCTCCGCGCTGGAGGCGGCCTTCCCCGTGGCGCTGCCGCCGTCCCTGGAGCCCCGCCCCGTGGAGGCGAGCCCGGGCCTGCTGGTGCGGCTGCGCGCGGTGGAGGACTCCGCGCTGGAGGTTTCGCTCCTCGTGAGGCCCCTTCCGGAGGCCGCTCCCCAGCCCCTGGGCGAGGGGGCTCCCGTGGTCCGGGGCCAGCGCGGCAATGAGCGCGTCATGGTCCGGCGCGCCCTGGACGCGGAGCGCGCGGAGGCGGACGCGCTCCTCGCACGTCTGTCATTGCCGGCCGGGATGTATCACTTCACGCGCGACAGCGCGGAGGACGCGCTCCAGCTCCTGGAGGCACTGGAACCGCTCACGGGGCCTCTGGTCCGTGTGGAGTGGGCGGAACAGCCATGGTCGGTGACGCGCGCGGAGACCGCGAACGTGCGGGTCCAGGTCCTGCGCGAGCACGACTGGTTCGGCGCGAAGGGGGGCGTGGAGCTGGACGGCGCGCGCGTGGAGCTGGCGGTCCTGCTGGAGGCCGTGCGCCGCCGCCAGCGCTACGTCCCGCTGGGGAAGGGGCGATGGCTGCGCCTGACGGAGGCGTTGCGCGAGCAGTTGACCCCGCTCGCGGACGTGGCGCATCCGGGACGCAAGGGGCTGGAGGTGAGCGCCGCGGCGGCGCCCGTGCTGGAGACGCTGGAGAAGGCCGGCGCGCGCGTCCAGGCGCCTCCGGACTGGCGCCAGCTGGCGAAGCGCATCCACGACGCCCACGCACGTCCGGTGCGCGTGCCCCGGGGCTTGAAGGCGGAGCTGCGCGACTACCAGCGCGAGGGCTTCACGTGGCTCGCGCGGCTGGCCTCCTGGGGCGCGGGCGCGTGCCTCGCGGATGATATGGGATTGGGCAAGACGGTCCAGGCGCTGGCGCTGCTGCTGTCCCGTGCGGCGGCGGGGCCCGCGCTGGTGGTGGCGCCCACGTCCCTGCGCGGCAACTGGGTGCGCGAGGCCGCCCGCTTCGCGCCGTCGCTGCGCGTGCACGTGTGGCAGGACTCGGACCGGGACGCACTGCCGTCCCTGCTGGGGCCACGGGACGCGCTGATCATCAGCTACGGCCTGCTGGCGAGGGACGCCGCGAAGCTGGCGGACGTGACCTTCGCCACGCTGGTGGTGGACGAGGCGCAGGCGGTGAAGAACCCGGACACCGCCAGGGCCCGCGCGCTGCGCGGCGTGAAGGCCGAGGCCCGCGTGGCCCTCACCGGCACGCCGGTGGAGAACCGCCTCTCCGAGCTGTGGAGCCTCTTCCACCTGCTCTTCCCCGGCCTGCTGGGCGGGCGAGAGTCCTTCCACGCCCGCTTCGCCGTTCCCATCGAGCGGGACCGGAGCGCGGACGCCCGCGCGTCCCTGGCCCGGCTGGTGCGCCCCTTCCTGTTGCGCCGCACCAAGGCCCAGGTGGCGCGTGAGCTGCCCCACGCGTGGACACGGTGGTGCCCGTCACGCTGTCGGACGCGGAGCGGCGCCTGTACGACGACGTGCGGCTCGCGGCGCTGGCGCGACTGGGCGAGGGAGCCCCTGGCGGAGACCAGCGCTTCGAGATGCTGGCCGCGCTCACCCGGCTGCGGCTGGCCGCGTGTCATCCCCGGCTGGTGGATCCGGACACGGGGCTGTCCTCCTCCAAGCTGGAGCGCGTCCTGGAGCGGGTGGACGAGCTGCTGGCGGAAGGGGGCCGCGCGCTCGTCTTCAGCCAGTTCGTGCGCCACCTGGCCCTGGTGCGCGACGCGCTGGAGGCGCGGGGCATCCCGTTCCAGTACCTGGATGGGCGGACCCCCGCGGTGGAGCGGCAGGCCCGCGTGGAGGCCTTCCAGCGAGGGGAGGGCGCGCTCTTCCTCATCTCGCTCAAGGCGGGCGGCACCGGCCTCAACCTCACCGGCGCCGACCACGTGCTCCACCTGGACCCGTGGTGGAACCCCGCCGTGGAGGACCAGGCCTCCGACCGGGCCCACCGCATCGGGCAGACGCGCCCCGTCACCGTGTCGCGGTTCGTGTCGGAAGGCACCATCGAGGAGGCCATCCTCGCCCTCCACGCGGAGAAGAGGGACCTGGCGGACAGCCTGCTTTCGGAGGCGGACGGCGCCGCCGCGCTGTCGCCCGCACAGCTGCTGGGCCTGCTGCGCTTTGGCGCGGGAGCTCCCCAGGACTGAGCCGGAGCCGCGCACCCGCGCGGCGTTTCTGGAATAGGGTGCGCTGCCGCCCGTTCCCGGGCACCGCCGTGGTCCCTCCCCAGGAGCAAGGATGTCCCGTCCTCCGTTGTCGTGGTTCGCCTGTCTGGCCCTCCTGGGTGCGCCCCAGGCGGGGGCCCAGGCCGTCCCCGAGCCGTCCGCGAAGCCCGCCGCCGCCTCCTCCCCCGCCGCGAAGCTGGGCTCCGACATCCAGGCCCGCACGCTGAAGAACGGGCTCACCGTCGTCGTCTGGCCGGACCACGACATCCCCAACGTGGCGCTGGCCAACTGGTTCCGCGTGGGCAGCCGCAACGAGCGCCCCGGCATCACCGGCCTGTCCCACTTCTTCGAGCACATGATGTTCAACGGCGCGAAGAAGTACGGCCCCGGCCAGTTCGACCGCGTCATGGAGGCCAACGGCGGCGCCAACAACGCCTTCACCTCCGAGGACGTCACCGTCTACCTGGACTGGTTCCCGTCCTCCGCGCTGCCCCTCATCCTGGACCTGGAGCAGGACCGGCTCCAGTCGCTCGCCTTCGACCCCAAGGTCATCGAGTCCGAGCGCGGCGTCGTCTACTCCGAGCGCCGCTCCGGCGTGGACAACGACAACGGCGGCGCGCTGCAGGAGCAGATGCAGTCCACCGCCTTCGTCGCGCACCCGTATCAAATCCCCGTCATCGGCTGGCCGTCCGACATCGAGTCCTGGCGCATGGAGGACCTCCAGCGCTACTTCAAGACCTACTACGCCCCCAACAACGCCACGCTCGTCATCGCGGGCGACGTGGAGCCGGCCCGCGTCTTCGAGCAGGTGGAGGCCACGCTGGGCACCATCCCCTCGCAGCCCGCGCCGGAGCCCGTGCGCACCAAGGAGCCTGAGCAGCAGGGCGAGCGGCGCATCGTCGTGAAGCGGCTGGCCCAGTCCCCGCTGCTCCAGGTCGCCTACCACGGCCTCGCCGCCAACGACCCGGACGCGGAGACGCTGGAGCTGCTGGGCCTCATCCTCACCCACGGCGACTCGTCGCGGCTGCACCGCAAGCTGGTGGATGAGGCGCGCGTGGCCATCCGCGTCCGCGGCACCACCGCCGGCGGCTTCGACCCGACGCTCACGTGGTTCTACGTGGACCTGCCGCCGGGCGGCGACCTGGCGAAGACCGAGGCGCTCCTCACCTCGGAGCTGGCCCGCGTGGCGAAGGACGGCGTCACCGACGCGGAGCTGAAGAAGGCGCGCAACGTCGCCCTGGCCACCTTCTGGCGCAAGCTGGAGACCAACGACGGCCGCGCCCGCGAGCTGGGCAGCGCCGCCACCTTCCGGGGGGACTGGAAGGCCCTGCTCGACGCACCCACGCGCTACGAGAAGGTCACCCTCGACGGCGTGAAGGCGCTGGCCGCCCGCATCTTCAACCCCGACCACCGCACGGTGGGCTGGCTGGTGCCCACCACCGCCTCCGCCACCCCGGTGCGCCAGGAGACCGCGCGATGAGTGCTTCCCTCCGACTTCGTTCCGCCAGGCCTCACGCGCCCCGCGCCCCCCTCCGTCCCGACCCGAGCAGGCCTCACCCGATGCCCACACTCCGCCCGCTGCGCTCCGCCCTCGCCGCGCTGCTGTTCGTCTCCGCGTGCGCGACCACGCCAGCGCCCGCTCCCGGCTCCGCGCCCGTGCCGCC
>NZ_JBKGHJ010000909.1:0-1808 GCF_046520365.1 Corallococcus sp. 4LFB | reverse complement strand
CGCGCCTGCTGCGCCGCGAGGCGGCGCTCGCGTACGCCTCCGGCAACATGAGGGCGTCGGAGAAGGCGCTGAAGGCCGCGCTCGCCGCGACGCCCGACGACGCGCTGGTGCAGCACAACCTGGCGTGCGTGGACTGGCGCCAGGGCGACGCGGCCTCCGCGCTCGCGACGTGGAAGCGCCTGGAGACCGCCGTGCCCGTCGCCTCGCTCAACCTGGGCATCGACGCGCAGGAGCGCCGGCACGAACCCGCCGAGGCCGTGGACGCCTGGCGCCGCTACCTGGCCTCTGGCGCGGGCTCCCGCGCCGCCCAGGTGCGGGAATGGAAGGACCGCCTGCAGGGACTCCATGGACTGGGTGACGCGCAGGGCGCCACGCCGGCCACCGGGGTCGCGGAGGAGACGCCGTGAAGACGCCATCCCTTGTCGCGCGGTGGAGCCTCCTGCTCGCCGCCGTGTTGTTCGCCGCCATCCCCGCGTCCGCCGCGCCGAAGAAGGCTACGCTGGGCGTGTTCCTCGCCACCACGCTGTCGGACGGCCAGGAGCGCTTCCAGTACGCGGAGGCCCTGGCCCAGAAGCTGGAGGCCAGCCTGGGCCGCCCCGTCGCCGCCAAGAGCTTCGGCCGCTACGAGGACTTCTCCAAGGCGGTGGGGGAGGGGCAGATCGACTTCGCCGTGGTGGACGGCTGGGCCGCGGTGCAGCTGGGCGCCAAGGCGCAGCCGGTGGCGTACGCGCCGCGCGCCGGCGAGACGCAGCAGCGCTGGGCCATCATCTCCACCCAGCGGGGCACCGTGAAGGACCTCGCCGGCAAGCGCATGGCGCTCGTCAAGGGCGCGGGCCCCGCGGACCCCAAGTTCGTCTCCCACGTCGTGCTGGGCGGCGACCTGGATGCCCAGAAGCACTTCAAGCTGGTGCCGGTGCCCAACGTGGAGTCGGCGGTGAAGATGCTGGAGGCCAGGGGCGCGGAGGCCGCGCTCGTGCCGGTGGCGCACGTGCCCAGGGACATGCGGGTGGTCTTCAAGAGCGCCCGGGTGCCGGGCGCCGTGCTGGTGGACCTGAAGGGCGGGGCGAACGCGTTGTCCCAGGCCCTGTCCTCCGTGGGTGTGGTCGCCCCGTTCGACGCCTTCGCCCGCATCCAGGGCCGCGAGTTCGAGGACTTCCGCAAGCTCGTCACCCAGGGCCCCCCGCGCCGCCTGCCCGTCCTCGCGGACGCCCCCGACCTGCGGGTGGAGACGCCCGTGCTCGTGCAGTCGGAGTCGCTGGGTCCCGCGCTGCCGCCCTTCGCGGACGACCTGGCCGTGTCCGCTGAACAGCCGGATGACTGATTGCGCCGTGGCTGATCCACGCACGGCGCCCCCGTCGCCGTTCGCGCGATTTGCCCGGATCGACAGCCACGACTTGGCCTCAGGCGAGTTATTGCGGTAATTTGAGAAGTCGAGCGGACCGCCACCGTTCAGGGGTGGAAACTCGCCCCTGTGGACGATTGCCAGTCGCACCGGCTCTGGATCCTGGCGCACGGACCGCGGACATCCCTGCTTCCCCTCGTGGAATTGAGAACGATGGACTCGACTGAGTACGGTGGGCCGCGCACCAACGCGGTGAAGGGGTTTGCCGGCCGGCTGAACGCGCGCGCATGCCTCACGCTGGTGGTCTGCGCGCTGTCGCTGTTCGGGGTGGAGACGGCCCGGGCCCAGGAGGCCCAGGAGCCCGCCGCCAGGACCCGGACGAAGTCCGCGCGCAAGCGCTCGGCCACGTCGCCGGGCACGAAGGCCGTGACTTCGGGCGCAAGGCGCACGACGAAGACGCGCCGGG
>NZ_JBKGHJ010000908.1:0-1809 GCF_046520365.1 Corallococcus sp. 4LFB | reverse complement strand
GCGTCACCGGACAGCCACACCTCCACGCCCGCGGCCCGGTGCAGCGCCGCCGCCCAATTCCACCGACCGCGCCCTCCACCACCAGGGCGCCCACGTGGGCCAGGGACTCCCGCGCTCCGGACAGCTCGCTCAGCGTGCGCGCCAGGCGGGCCGACGTGTGCACCAGCACCGCGCCGGACGCGCGCGCCAGCTCCAGCAGGCCTTCCACGCCCGCCTCGGCCTCCACCAGCACCTGCTCCTGGCGGACGGCGGCCTCCGCGTCCATGCGCTCGCGCACCACCGCCAGCCGGCGCAGGCCCTCCAGCACCACCGGCGTCTCCAGCCCGAAGTCGATGAGGGCCGCCACCTCGTCCACGTCCGCCGCGCGCACGTCGCGCAGCCGCTTCACGGCGCCGTCCACCGTGCCCACGAGGCCCGTCGTCTTGGCGTGGTTCTCGAACGTGTGCTCCAGCAGCGCGTCGATGTCCTCCGCGGACAGCTTCTGGATCTCACCCTGGTACCCCTGGGTGAGCAGCAGCGACGTGACGATGTCCACCGAGCTGCGGAAGTACGCGAGCAGCGGCTGGCGCACGAGGCGCAGCACCTCCTGGTCGTCGTCGCCCAGGTACGTGTGCAGCATGCAGGTGATGTGGCCGCGCCCCGGGTGGCCGTTGCGGCGCCACGCCTCGCGGTACAGGGCGATCTTCGGCTTCAGCTCCTCCAGCGAGTGCGACAGCAGGCCGGTGAGCACGCCCGCGCCCAGCTCGCCCGCCATGCGGAAGGTCTCCGGGTTGGACGTGGCGGTGAGCCACACCGGCAGCTCCTTCTGCACGGGCTTGGGCCGCAGCACCGCCTCCATGGTGGTGCCCGCGCCGCCGGGGCGCTTGAACCGCTCTCCGCGCCACAGCGCGCGCAGCGTGGCCAGCTTCTCCACGAGGATCTCACGGCGCCTCTCGAAGTTGGCCGGCGCGAAGGTGAAGTCCTGCGTGTGCCAGCCCGTGGCCACGGACAGGCCCACGCGACCCTGGGAGAGGTTGTCCACCACGGACCACTGCTCCGCGATGAGCAGCGGATCATGCAGCGGCAGCACCACGCTGCCGGAGCGCAGGTGCAGGTGCTTCGTGACGGTGGCCAGGCCCGCCGCCACCACGGCCGGCTGCGGGTACAGGCCGCCGAAGGAGTGGAAGTGCCGCTCCGGCGTCCACACCGCGGAGAAGCCGTGGGCGTCCGCGAACTTCGCGCCCTCCAGTAGCAGCTCGTACTTCGGCCCCTGGAGCGTGTCCTCGTCGTTGGCGAAGTAGATGAGGCTCAGGTCCATCGCCTTCGCGCGAGGCCCGCCGCCCCCCAGGCTCACCAAGCCCGCGGTGATGCGCTCCGGCGGGTACACCACACGCAGCCCGCGCGTGAGCGCCCACAGGGCTTCGAGCTCCGGCCGGTCCGCGGACGCCTCGCTCGCGGACAGCCACGCGCCGCCATCCGGCGGAGACAGCCGCGCGTCCAGACCGGTGAAGAACTCCGACAGCTCGCGGTGGCCCAGCGCCCAGGCAGGCTGGCCGGAGCCCGTGGACAGCAGCCACGCCAGCGCGTGCGCGTCCTCGGATGAGGTGAAGGCCGCACCCGACGCGTCCACGTCCTCCACGTACACGACGCGCGAAGCCTCCACGCGCACGGAGGCCACCAGCGCGCGCGTGGTGACGAGCACCGGCACGCGGGCGCCTTCCGGCGCGTAGACGGGCAGCTGCCCCAGGTCCGCGGGGCCCAGCGCGATGCCCGCGCCACCGGCAGCCAGCACGCCCCACAGCGCGGCCAGCTTCTCCGGCGACGCACGCA
>NZ_JBKGHJ010000907.1:0-1812 GCF_046520365.1 Corallococcus sp. 4LFB | reverse complement strand
ATTCGGACGGAGCGGCGCGAGGCAACCCGGGCCGGCGGGCGCGGGATTCACGCCGAAGGCCGCCGTGCCCGTGGAGGGCGTCATGTTCGCGTGGACGCTGGGCGTGCCCTGGCTGGGCGTGAACGCCATCAGCGCCGCGTGCGCCAGGCCCAGCGCGTCCGCCAGCTCCTCGCGCCGTCTGCGGCCGCTTCGCCGGGTCCTTGTCCAGGAGCCGCATCACCAGGGACAGCAGCCCCACGTAGCGCGACAGCTGCGGGGCCGCGCGGTCCAGGGGCAGCGGCGCGTGCGAGGCGTGCTGCGACAGGAAGTGGCGCGGCGAGGGCCCGTCGAACGGCAGCCGCCCGGACAGCACGCGGTAGGCCAGCACGCCGAAGGAGTACAGGTCGCTGCGCGTGTCCACCTTCGCGCCCACGGCCTGCTCCGGGGACAGGTACTCCGGCGTGCCCAGCACCACGCCCACCTGGCTGAGCGCGCTGTTCGCGTCCGGCTCCACCAGCCGCGCGATGCCGAAGTCCAGGAGCCGCGCCTGCTCCCCGCGCACCGACGGGGAGATGAGGACGTTCTCCGGCTTCAGGTCGCGGTGGATGATGCCCTTGTCGTGGATGGCCGCCAGGCCCTCCGCCAGCTGCTGGAGCAGCGCCACGGCCCGGGGGGCGAGGAGCGGACCGCCCTGGAGCGCGTCGTGGAGGCTCTGCCCCTCCACGAACTCCATGACGAGGCACGCGGCGTCGCCGGACTCGCCGAAGTCCACGATGCGCACCACCGCCGGGTGCTCCACGGCGGACAGGAGGCGGGCCTCCCGCTTGAAGCGCTCGGCCATGCCGGCCTGGGCGTGCAGGTCGTGGTGGAGGACCTTGATGGCGACCTTGCGGCCCAGGGAGACCTGTTCGCCCAGGTACACCTCACCCATGCCTCCGGAGCCCAGGGGCCCGAGGACCCGGAAACGACCGTCGAGAACCAGTGCGTCGGGGGCCAGCACGGCGCGGCATCTTGCACGGCTTCCGCCTTGGGCGCATGACGTTCCTCCAGGGCGGATTCACCTGGGTACATCGTGCCCCGCCGCCTGCCTCCCAGGCGGGGGTTTGCCCAAAAATTCCAGGGCTTAGGGGTCATGGTAGCCTCCCCAGCCTCCGACGATGGCCACCGATAGCGAGTCCCCCAAGCCCGCCGCGCCCGCATCCGGCGCCGCCCCCGAGCTGCGCCTGTTGGATCGGCGCGCGTTCGTGGGCTTTCCGGCCTTGGAGGTCCAGCCCGGGCTGCGCATCGCCGACTTCGCGCTCCAGATTCCGGACGTCAGCTTCCCGTTCAACGTCAGCGCGGGCGCCACGCGCTACCAGCGCAAGAAGCTGCTGTTCGGCTTCCTGGAGCTGACGGTCGACGCGGACCTCGTCACGCGCAAGGTGGCGGAGCTGGCCGGGCGGCTCGCGGGCGTGGAGGAGCTGCGGCTGCACTTCCGCCCCGGCTACCTGGAGGGCCAGGGCCGGCTGCCCGCGCCGGAGCGCACGCCGTTCACGTTCAAGATCGCCTTCGACGCGGACGGGGACCGGCTGGCCGTCTACGTCTACGACGTGCGGCTGTATGGCTTCTCCGCGACGCCGTCGGTGCAGCTGCCGGGCCTCTTGTCGGAGGCCGTGGGCGCGCTGGGCCTCTTGCCGGACGTGGAGGTGCGCGGCGCCACCGGCTTCTCCACCCGCGTGCTGCCCGCGCTGTGCGAGCTGGCCGCGCTGAGCCGGGGCTACAAGGTGCCCACGCTGGACACCGCGCGCCTGTCCGCGGCGGAGGTCTCCAGCACGGGCCTGCGCCTGCGCTTCG
>NZ_JBKGHJ010000906.1:0-1814 GCF_046520365.1 Corallococcus sp. 4LFB | reverse complement strand
GCCGCGCGCAGGCCGGGCGCGCCGCGGTAGCGCGCCGCCTCCAGCGCGTCGGACGTCTGCTCGCGCTGCACCAGCCCCAGGCTCTCCAGGCAGTCGAGGAACTTGTAGAGCCGCTTGGGCACCAGGCCGTGCTTCGCCGACAGCTCGCCCAGCGTCACGGGCCCGGGCTCCAGCGCGTCCAGCAGCCCCAGGTTCAGGGCCGTCTCCACGACGTCCAGCGCGCGGGCGCCGTTGAACAGCAGGTGCAGCAGGGCGCGGGGCGAGGGCGCCTCGCGGGTGAAGGGGGCCGTGCTCATGCGGACTCCTGGCGCTGCTCTTCGAGGAGCGCGTCCATGAAGGCGTCCACTTCCTCGGGCGTGTTGTAGAAGTGCGGCGCCGCGCGCAGGAAGCCCCGGTGGCTGCAGATGAAGCCGCGCGCCACCAGCCGCTGCGTCACCTGGGCGTCGCCCGGGAAGCGCAGCGCCACCACGCCGCCCCGCCGGTGCGGCTCGCGCGGCGTCACCACGTGCAGGCCCGCCTGGTCCGCGCGGGCCATCAGCCGGTCCGTGAGCTTCAGCGAGTGCGCGCGCACCGCTTCCATGCCCACGCCCTTGAGCAGCTCCAGGCCGGGACGGGACAGCAGCACCATCAGCGGCGCGGGCGTGCCGCCCATCATCCGCCGCGCGTCCGGCGCGTAGTCCGCCGTCTCCTGGAAGGCCAGCGGCGAGGCTCCGGCCAGCCACCCGGTGGCCGCGGGCCTCAGCGTGGGCAGGAGGCCCGGGCGCACGTACATGAAGGCGGCCTCGGAGCCGCCCAGCCACTTGTGCGCGCCGCCCAGGAGGAAGTCCACGTCCAGGTGGCGCACGTCCACGGGGACGGCGCCCACCGTCTGGTACGCGTCCGTGGCGATGAGCGCCCCGGCCGCGTGCGCCGCCTTCGCGATGCGCGCGACGTCCAGCACCGCGCCGGTGGCGAAGGCGCCGTGGGCGACACAGACGATGCGCGTGCGCGCGTCGATGGCCGCCTCCAGCGCGGCTTCATCCACGCGGCCGTCCTTCGACGGCACGACGACCAGCTCCGCCCCGTAGCGCGCGAAGCCCTTCCAGATGAAGGGCACCGTGGGGAACTCCAGGTCGGTGACGACGACGCGGCGGCGCTCTCCGGTGAACTCCAGGCACGAGGCCAGGCGCGACAGGTGCGCGCTCAGGTTCGTATCCAGCGCCACGGAGCCGGCGGGCGCGCCGATGAGGCCCGCCACGCCGTCCGCGTACGCCTGCATCTGGGACAGCCACGTGTCCCAGGTGTCATCGCGCCACGCGCGCATCGTGTTCCAGTACTGCGCCAGCACGCCCTCCACCGCCCGGGGCAGCGCCCCGGTGGAGTTGCTGTTGAGGTACGTGCAGGTCTGGAGCAGCGGGTACTCCGCGCGAAGAGCTCCCGGGAGTGCCGCCACGGTCACGGCAGTCTCCGCAGCTCCTGGGCGTGGGCGTACGCCGACGCATGCGCGGCGTGCGAATGCGTGTGCGGACCATGAGGCGCCGGAGCGTGGGCCACCGGGGCATGTGGCCCATGCGCCACCGGAGCGTGAGGCTGAGCGTGAGCCACCGGAGCGTGAGGCCCGTGAGCCACCGGAGCATGCGGCCCGTGGGCCACCGGAGCGTGCGGCTGAGCGTGAGCCACCAGAGCATGCGGCCCGTGGGCCACTGGCGCGTGCGGCACCGGAGCGTGAGGAGCATGGGCCGCCACGTGGGCCGGAGCAGGCTGGGCGTGAGCCGCCACGTGGGCCGGAGCAGGCTGCGCGTGGGCCGTCATGACGTGCGCCGGAGCAGGCTGCG
>NZ_JBKGHJ010000905.1:0-1818 GCF_046520365.1 Corallococcus sp. 4LFB | reverse complement strand
CTCCACCCGCACCGCGGGCATCCGCCGGACGCAAGGCCTCCACCCGCGGCAGCGCCAGGGCCTCGCCGCCGTCCCGCGCGACCGGGTGGCGCGCGCAGGCGCAGGTGCCAGCCAGCAGGGCGGCGATGCGCAGATGTCTCGGATGCGGAGGCATGACAGGGATTGGAGCGCGTGCGCGGGGGGCCCCCGTCAAGGCACCGGCCCCCGCGTCGCAATCGCTGTTCCCACCCGTACAACCCGGCGAAAGCAGCGCTCCCGGAGGTGCTTTCCGGACCCACCGGCGCAGGTCGTTCTTCCGAGCGAAGAGTGGGTGTTCCCGGGTGGACGGATGGCGCGCGTCCGCGGCTCCTGGCGCCCGTGCGCGTGAGCGACGGCGCGTGCGTGCCGGGTGACCTGGGAGGTGGCTGGGTTTGAGAGGAATTGGACCCGGGGCGGGTCTTCGCGGATCCGCGCATGTCAGACGCCACCCGTAACCTGCGACACGTTCCAGCCTGAATCCCACCCATGACGACCCGACATCCCATGCCCGCCACCGCGCCCCGGACACCGGCCCCGTCCCTGCCTCCCAGACCCTTCACCTCCGCGCGGGATGGCCTCGTGCGCAGACAGCCCCAGCGCTTCACGGACATCCGGCCGCTGCGGCTGGAGGACTTCGTGTCCGGGACGCCGCGCCAGCGGGAGTCCTTCGCGCGGCGGCTGACCACCCACCTGTCGGAGCGCGGCTTCTTCTACCTGGAGCGTCCCGCCGCCTTCCTGGAGCGGCATGCCCTGGAGGGGCTGTTCGAGCGCTACGAGGCGACCTTCCAGCACGCCCTCCTGGCGCACCCGTACCTGCACGCGCTGCTGCCCGCGGCCACGGTGTTCCAGACGGGCTACAACGCCACCTGGTACCCGGAGTCGGCGGTGGTGCGGCAACCCATCGAGGCCTTCATGGCCAAGCCCGCGACGTGGACGGGCTTCCGCCGCCGCGTGGTGCCGGAGCCGGTGCGGGAGCTGCTGGAGGCGTCGGAGGACGCGTACGACGCCTGCCACGCCGTGGGCATCGCGCTGCTGGAGGCGCTGGAGCTGGGCTACGGCCTGCGTCCCGGGGGGCTCACGCGGCTGTTCCGCCGCCGCACGGAAGGGGCGGTGCGGTTCGTGAAGTACCACGCGCCCAGCACGGCGCGGCGCCGGCGGGAGGTGGTGGCGCACGCGTCGGAGCCGCACTCGGACAAGAGCTTCTTCACCTTCAACCTGGGGGAGTCGCGGCCAGGGCTGGTGTGGCTGGACGGGAACACGCCGCGCCTCATGCCCAATGACGAGGGGCACTGGCTCATCACCTCCGGCCGCTTCTCCGAAGGGCTGACGCGCGAGCTGGACGCGCCGGTGCGGGCGTTCCGGCACACGGTGCACAACGACGGGGAGCGCGTGGTCATCCTGGGCTTCGTGACGCCCGAGGGCGACCTGCATGATCTGCCGCTGGACGCGTGGCCCGCGCCGCCGCTCGCCTCGGGAGGCGCCCGTGGCTGAGCGCGCACGCAGCCGCGGGAACGAGGGGCCGGAGCACGTCTTCTTCTCCCCGCATCCGGACGACGTGGCGCTGGGGGCGTACGCGAGCCTGCTGGGCGTGCCCCGGGGCATCGTGCCCACGCTCGTCACGGTCTTCTCGCAGAGCTGCTGGGAGTTCGTGCTGCCGGTGGACCCGTCGCGGGCCATGGCCGTGACGTCGCTGCGGATGGGCGAGGACCGGCGCTTCGCCCGGGCGCACGGCGCGGACCTGGTGCACCTGGGCTTCCGCGACACCAGCCTGCGCTCGCCGCCGGGGGGCCCCGCGGAGCC
>NZ_JBKGHJ010000904.1:0-1826 GCF_046520365.1 Corallococcus sp. 4LFB | reverse complement strand
CGCGCTCCGCCCCGCCGTCCACACGCGAGGCGGGCGCCAACATCGCCGTGAAGTGGAACACCGCCCGAGACCTTCGACCGGCCCCTCTTTCAACGCAGTCCCCAAGGGAACAACATGAAGACACGCAGCGAATTGGAAGCAATGACCGTCAAGAAACTGCGCCGCTATGTCATCGACACCGGAAACAGTTTCCCCTACCTGGGGGAAACCAGGAAGTCGGAGATCATCGACAAGCTGATGAAGATTCAAGCCGAGCGGGAGGGCACGAAGCCCGCCCCTGCCTCCAAGAGGGCGCCCTAGCCGCAGCCCCTCTCCATTCGAGGGCCTTGCCGGGCTGCGACAGGCGCGTCCGGCAAGCCACGCGAGCAGGCCGAAATAGGGCCCGAGCGCGCACGCCCTGCCTCACCGCCAGCCACATGCTCCATCAGGAACAGCGTCCCGGCCCGAACGCCAATGCCCCGGACAGCACATACACCCCAAAGACAGCAGAGAGGACTTGATACGCTCACCCACAAGAGCGTGTATGCCTTTCGCGACGGGCAACAAAGCACCGCGCGACTCCGCAGGAATATCGACTATGAGCGCCACGGCCATCCCTACCTTCATCGTCCCGGTCAAGGTTGTTGATTTCAGCAACACCGTATTGACGCTGACCCTCGGCAAGAGCCGGTACGGCACGGCCCAGCCGCAACTGGACATCTTCCTTCAGCCCGGCGCCACCCACCGGCAGGTGAGCGCGCTGCTCCACACCTTCGCCGCCAGCCTGGAGCTGAACACCCCCAACAGCGAGCGGTGGATTGTGCAGTCCGAGCGCCTCTCGGAGCCGAACCACGGCCGCATCTACCTGGAGCTGGCCGAAGGCGACGAGGCCGAGGCCATGCGGGGCATGGCGCTCCTCAACATACTGCTGGGCTGAAGGAGAGGACGGCGGGAATCCGCGCCGCAGCACCGCGCGGGTTCCCGGCCATACGAAAGCCGTCCATGCTCGCGGACGCACTGCCTACAGGCGCCGCACCCCAAGACTCGACTTGCATAACGCATCAACAAGAGCGCGTATGTCTTTCACAACGGGGCGACATCCCTACGAAACGCGAGGATAACGATGGCCACGACGAGCCAGCAACTGATGATGGTGGGACAGCGCACCGCGCGCTATGGGATTCCCCAGCCGTACATCGAGGTGCGATTCCCGAGGGAGATACGCCAGCGCACGCTGAACGCCGCCCTCCATCGCATCTACGCCGATGTTGAGATGGCAACCTCGGAGCGAGAGTGCTGGAATGTACGCATTGAGCTGCTCCCAGACATACTCATGTACTCCGGGGGCTTCGTGTACGTGGAGCTTGCAGAGGGAACACCGGAGGAAGCGGAGCGGGCGATGGCGATGCTCAAGAGCCTCGTGGGTTGACCCCTCCTGAGCCCCTCGGCATGCGGCGCGCGCACGCCAGGAGCCCTGCGCAGGTGAGAGGCTCTTCCGGCTGAATCAGCGGGAGAGGCAGTGGCAGTCCGCTCCGGGCTATGCCGCCAATCCCCAACGCCCTGCCGGCGAGACAATCACACACGCTGGAATTCCGCCCACCGCCGCCAATCCAGGCAGACTGGCCGCACCCATTCACAGGCGCCCGGCGCAAAAACCCGCGAATTCCCGCAACTATCCCAGACACCTGAAACCCACCCAACCAGACGTCGAAGAGGACTTGCCTCATTCGCACACAAGAGCGTGTATGTGTTTCGCGACGGGCGCCACAGCCCCGCGCGAATGCGAGAGGCGAACTCCATGAAGACGCTCCGGTTTGGAATTGAGATTGAGACGGTTGGCGCCAGCC
>NZ_JBKGHJ010000903.1:0-1833 GCF_046520365.1 Corallococcus sp. 4LFB | reverse complement strand
CGGGGCGCTGGCTGAGCGGATCCGCGCGCTGGACGCGCTGCGCGAGCTGCACGCGGACCTGGAAGGCGTCCTCAACTTCCCCGACGAGGCGGACGGGGCGGACTCGGAAGCCGGCTCACGGGTCGCCGCGCTGCGCTCCGCCGCGGAGGCGCTGCGCGCGGAGGTGGGGCGCGGACGGCTGGTGCGCCAGGGCGCGCGCGTGGCGCTGTACGGCCCGGTGAACGCGGGCAAGTCCACGCTGTTCAACCGGCTGGTGGGCGAGGCCCGCGCGCTGGTGGACGACGAGCCCGGCACCACCCGCGATGCCCTGGAGGCCCGCGTCGAGTGGGACGGGCTGGGCGTCACGCTCTATGACACCGCCGGCCTGCGCGAGGCCCCCGGCCGCGTGGAGGCCCTGGGCATCGCGCGCACGAAGGAGCTGCTCGCGGCCGTGGACCTGGCGGTGCTCGTGCTGCCGCCGGGGACGTCGCGGGACGAGGCCGCGTCGTGGACGCGCGAGGCCGGCGCCACGCCCGTGCTCACCGTCACCGGCAAGTGCGACGTCATGACCGCGGCGCGGAGCTCCGTGGATGACGACACGAACGCGGCCAGCGCCGTGCCCTCGCCGCTCGGCGATGCGGCGTCTGACGGGATGTCCGCCCTGCCCTCCCCCGCCCCGCCGCGCGTCAGCGGGCTCACGGGTGAAGGCGTGGACGCGCTCCGGACGTCCGTGCTCGCGCGGCTGTGGGGCGGTGGCACTCCCTCCGCGGTGGCCCTCGTCTCCGAGCGGCACGCGGACGCCCTGCGTCGCACCGCCGAGGCGCTGGGCCGGGCGGAAGAGGCGTCCCGCGTGTCCACCCTGGAGGTCCTCTCCGGTGAGGTCGGGCTCGCGCTGGAGGCCCTGGGGGAAGTGTCTGGAACGAGCGTCTCCGAGGCCCTTCTGGACACCCTCTTCCAGCGCTTCTGCATCGGGAAGTAGTGCCTTCGCGGGCGGCGGTCCGCATGTCAGACCCCTCCCTAGAATGCCTCGCGTTCACCGGCGCTCCCCGAGGATTCATGACGGCACTCCAGCAGCTTCAACCCACCTCCCACTCCCTGCTCTCGGCGCTGCCGTCGGGCTGGGTGGGGGAAATCCTCGATGGCGAGCTGGTGGCCTCGCCCCGCCTCTCCGTGGCGCCCGCGCGCGCGGCCTTCATGATGGGCGTGGAGCTGGGGGAGCGGCTGGACCCGCGCCGTGGCGGCAACGGCCGCTGGTGCTTCCTGCGCGCGCCGGAGCTGCACCTGGGCGGGGACATCCTCGTGCCCGACCTGGCCGCCTGGCGCCGTGAGCGCGTGGCCGCCCCGCCGGAGCCCGGCGCCGCGTTCTTCACCCTGGTGCCGGATTGGGTCTGCGAGGTCCTCACCCCCGCCACCACCGCGCTGGACCGCGCCCGCAAGCTGCCCCTGTACGCGCGGGCCGGCGTGTCCCACGTCTGGCTGGTGGACCCCGTCGCGCGCACGCTGGAGGTCTACCAGCGCCTCAAGCGCGGCTGGCTCCTCACCGCGAGCCACGAGGACGACGCCCTGGTGCGCGCCGAGCCCTTCCCTTCCGTCCCCCTGGAGCTGGGCTCGCTGTGGCTCCCGGACGCGGCGGAGGAGATGCCCCGGCTCGTCGCGCTGCCCTGACTTCCGCCGGGAGGCCTCAGCTCGCGCGCTTGAGGCGCGCTTCCTCGGAGGCGCGCGACAGCCGCCGCACGGCGCGCAGCAGCAGATCCGGATCCACCGGCGCCGCCACGAAGCCCCGCGCATGCACGGCCTGCGCGCGGGGCAGGTCCCGCTCCGGCGCCTTGCCGCCACCAGCACTGCGCGCGCAGC
>NZ_JBKGHJ010000902.1:0-1833 GCF_046520365.1 Corallococcus sp. 4LFB | reverse complement strand
CCGCGGCCCGCCAGACCCGGCCCACCAGCGCCATCACGTCCAGCCAGGCGGCGTGCTTCTCCTTGGCGGGATCCACGGCCGGAGCCGCGGGAGCGCCTCGGCGGGCGTGCCCCCTTCGGCCGGCGTGGCACCCTCGGCCGCGCCTTCCGCGGCCGGAGCCTCGGAGGGAGCAGCCTCCGTGGAGGCAGCGGCTTCCGGCGCCGCGCCCTCCGCGTCCGCTTCCGGCAGGGCCGGCTTCGGCTGACGCTGCACGCGCAGGAGCGTGGTGATGAGCCGGCCACGCGTGTTGAGGTCCAGGTCGTCGAGCGACTTGAGGTTCATGGGCCGCAGCGAGCGGACGATGGCCTCCAGCGGACCCTTCTCCGCCGCGAAGTCGTTCTTGGAGAGCGCCTTTTCCAGGACGCTCAGCTCGGCGATGACGCGCTGGCCGGGCCCCACCGGGCCCGCGTCGCGATCACGGCCACGGCCTTCACCCCGGCCGCGCCCTTCACCCCGGCCACCGCCAGGACCGCCACGACCGCCGAAGCCTCCCGGTCCGTCACGACGGGGCCCCTGGCCCGGCGCGCCCCCGTTCGGACCGCGTCCACCCGGACGCGATCCACCGCTTCCATTCTCCTGAGCCACGTGAATCTCCCGCTAGAACGCGTAGCGAATGTTGGGCGCCACCGCGAACCCGAAGGCGCCCTTGGAGGCGAGGTAGTTCCCCACGACCTCCAGCCCCACCGAGAAGTGGCGCAGCCGCGTGTAGTACTCCACTCCGGGCCCGGCAAACACAAGAATGTCGGAATCCGGGAGGAGCTTCTTGGGAGAGAACATCGCGTAGCCCACGCCGGCGCGGGCGTAGATCCACGTC
This sequence comes from Corallococcus sp. 4LFB, assembly GCF_046520365.1. Taxonomy (NCBI): domain Bacteria; kingdom Pseudomonadati; phylum Myxococcota; class Myxococcia; order Myxococcales; family Myxococcaceae; genus Corallococcus; species Corallococcus sp. 4LFB. Next base: position 980 of record NZ_JBKGHJ010000902.1, on the reverse strand, counting down.
CGCTTGACCTCCTGGCTGTCGGCGAAGCCCACCAGGCGGGCGCGCAGCACGGCCCCGGGGACCAGCATGGTGAAGTCACCGGACGCGGCGCCCTGCGAGTAGCCGACGTATTCGGCGCCCGCGCGGTTGGCGGAGCCCATGAAGAAGACACCCAGCGACAGGCGCTCGCCCAGGTCCACGCCCAGCTCCACCTGGGCCATCTGGCCGGAGGAGAAGGGCCGCGGGCCGGAGTCCGCGGGCGGGTTGGTGATCCACGACGGACCGCCATACACGCCGAAGTACACACCGCGCTCGACCTCGTTGAAGGTCACCGCGGGCCGGTCCTTCATCGCGTTGGAGCCGGCGCTGGGGGTGTCCTGTGCGCCCGCCATCGCGGGAAGGAGGAACGTGGCGCACAGGGCAAGAGGAGCAAGTTTCTGCATGGAAGGCGGCCTGGTGGGGGGCAGGCCTCCCGCGGGGGCGGGAGGGTGAATGGAAGAAGCGGGCAGCCCCGTGTCCAGGACCGCCCGCGCGGATGACGGATGTGTTGAGTCTACGTCAGTCACCGGCCTGCTTGAAGATGAACGGGTAGGTGACGATCACGGAGCCTCCACCCTTGGGCTCCGGGAACTTCCAGGTGCGCACGCGGCCGGCCACGCAGGTCTCCAGGTCCGAGTTGCCCGCCGTGGACTGCGCGACGTTGGACGTGGCCACCGAGCCGTTGGCGCTGATGATGAACTTCACGGACACCTTGCCGCCCAGCTTGGGGAAGCGGTTGAGCAGGCTCTCGTAGCAGTAGCGGATCTGCCCGCGGTTGCGCTGGATGACCTGGCGGATGAGCTCCTTGTCCAGCGAGCCCATGACCTCCGGATCCGACGAGGTGATGCCCACGTCCACGCTCTGCTTGCCGCCGAGCGTGCCCACGCCGGTGCCGTAGCTGCCGCTGCCGCCGCCACGGCCCTTGGTGCCGATGCCGCCGATGCCGATGCTGTCACCGGTGC
>NZ_JBKGHJ010000901.1:0-1834 GCF_046520365.1 Corallococcus sp. 4LFB | reverse complement strand
AGGAGGACGCGCCTGGGCCCCTCGCCCTGCGCCTTGCGCACCTGGGCCAGCCGCTCCGGATACGGGTCCGCGTCCGGGTTCTCGTCCAGGTTGCTCGCGCCCGCGACGGGCTCGCCTGGATAGCCGGCGTAGCGGGGGCCCATGCCCTCGCGCCAGTACCAGGGGGCACCGCCGTCCGCGCAGGGCACCACGTAGCGCGCGCCCAGGAGCGCGCCGTAGCGCAGCGCCTCCTCCGGCCCCGCCATCAGGCGCTGCGGCGTGGTGAGCGCGTCGCGCGGCACGTTGACGAGGAACGCATCCAGCGTGGTGAAGCCGAAGAAGATGGGCGGCAGCCGGAAGCCGCGCACGCCGCAGAAGAGGACGTCCACCGGCCCCTGCTGCTTGCGCACGCGGCGGCACACCGCGTCCATGTCCCCGCGCACGTCATGGCCCGCGTCCGCGAAGAAGGCGGCGGAGAAGTCCTTCGAGCGCAGCAGCCACGTGTTGCCCTCGTTGTAGAGGTCCGGGTGCGGACCCTCGCCATCCGTGGGCTGCTCGCCGTGGAAGGGCAGCGCGTGCACCGTCACGTCCTCCACCTGCCGTGACTCCCCCCAGCGCAGGGGCTCCACGCGCGTGAAGCCCAGCTGCTTCAGCCGCAGCGCGCAGTCCGTGGAGAAGAGGCTCTCGCGCGCCACCGCGGGCACGAAGATGCGCGTGTCGCGCGGCAGGGGCAGCAGCGAGCCCAGGTGGAAGTGGTCCCCGTGGGAATGGGTGATGACCACCGCGTCCACCCGCCCCAGGTCCCCGGCCTGCAACGCCCCGTAGCCGGGCAGGTCCACCTCGCCCGTGGGCCGGAAGTACGGGTCCACCAGCACGCGCCCTTCCCTGCCTGACACGAGCACCGTGTTGTGCCCCACGAAGAGGGCCCCCGGTCCGGGCACGTCCACCGGCCCCGCGTGGCGCACGAGCCAGCCGGCCTGCGACAGGTCGCCCAGCAGCTCGCCCACGACGGGCACGGTGGCCAGCGCGCGCAGCTCCTCGCGCGACACGCTGCCGTGTACGCCGCTCAGCCGCTCGCTCTCGCGCTCCATCTCCACCTCTGGCCGCGAGCAACAGCTCCGTGCGGGACAGGGGCGGCGCGCTCTTGAGGCCCAGCAGGTCCCAGACGAAGTCGCTGACCACGGCCACGGTCGCCGCCAGCGCGGTGGGCAGGGACCTGTCGCCGGGCTCCACGCCCTGCGTCTTCAGGAGCGCGGTGACGAAGGCGCGGAACTCCACGGGCGGGCCGTCGGTGAGGAAGTACACCTGGCCGCCCTGCCCCTTCTGCGCGGCCAGCAGCATCCCCTCCACGGCGTTGGCCACGTGGCAGGTGGACGTCAGGTAGTGCCCGCCGCCAATCCAGCGGAAGCGCCCGGACTTCACCGCGGCGACCAGCGCGGGCAGCACGGTGGTGTCCCCCGGCCCCCAGACCATCCGGGGCCGCACGGCGACGGTGGTGAACTCCGGCGAGTTGACCTGGAGCACGCGCCACTCGGCCTCCGCCTTGGTGGACGGGTACGGGCCCACGGGGCGCGCGGGCAGCGGGTGCGTTTCGTTCAGGTTCACCATGGGGCCGCCATCCACCAGCACGGCCTCCGTGCTCACGTGCACGAAGCGCTTCACGCCCGCCGCGCGCGCCGCCTCCAGCACGGCCTCCGTGCCGCGCACGTTGGCCTCATGGAAGGCCGCGCGGGGGCCGGACAGCTTCACGTGCGCGGCGGCGTGGAAGACGGTGTCGCAGCCCTCCATGCCCAGGCGCAGGCGCTCCGGATCCGTGAGGTCGCCCTCCCACGGCTCGCCGCCCGCGGCCCGGACG
>NZ_JBKGHJ010000900.1:0-1837 GCF_046520365.1 Corallococcus sp. 4LFB | reverse complement strand
CGAGCGCCGCGCGGTGCTGGACGCGGTGCACGGCGAGCGCCTGGGCCTCCAGGCGTTCGTCACCGGCGAGCGGCAGGCGGTGCTCGCGGACGTGGGGCGTGAGCGGCAGGCGGTGGTGCACGCGCTGCACGCCGAGCGCGTGGCCGCGCTCCAGCAACTGGACGGACTGGCGCGCGGCTGGGTGGACCACGCGTTCGACCGGCTGGGCCCGCTGGTGGACCGCGTGTTCCTCTGGCTCGCGCTGCTGCTGGGCTGCTGGGCGTGGGCGGCGTGCTGGGCGGGCTGCTGCTGACGCGGGCGTGGCGGCGCGCGCGCTGAAGAAGGCGCCTACGACTTCTCCGGCTTGGGCGGGAACTTCTCCAGCATCTTCTCCACGCCCTTGTTGATCCTGTCGCCGTTGCCCTGGACGCTCGGGCTGTCGCCCAGGTTCGTCTGGGCCGTGCCGCGCCAGACGAGCCGCTTCTCCCTCGCGTCCACCACGTCCAGGATGAGCGTGCCCACGTCGTACTGGCGCACGTACGTCTCCGAGGGCCCGTAGTACGAACCCCAGAACGGATCCCACGGGTAGCCCCAGTAGCTGTCCACCGTCTCCGCGGCCAGCCGCGTGTCGATGGCGCCCTGCCAGCCGATGAGGAAGTCCGGGTTCGCGCTCGCGTCCACCTTCTGGTAGCCGCGGGCCTGGAGGTCGCGATCCACGGCCTGCGTCACCCGGGCCTCGGTGATGTCGTTGTTGATGCGCGTGTCCGTCGTCCGCTGGGGCTGCGACAGCCACGCATAGGTGCGGAACGCGTTGATGCGCTGGACCGCGGCGGGGTCGTAGTTGGTGCCGACGTCGACGCCCGCGCAGGACGCGAGCCCCAGGCCCACGAGCACGGGAAGGACACGGGACAGCAGACGCATGGCGGCCTCCAGGAGGATGGACGGGCCCCCCGGGGAGGGACACGGTCGATGCCATGACGTTGGGGATGGCCCCCGGGGATGACTCCCCCCCGTGCCCGCCTGTCCGCCTCCGACTTCCGGGAGGGGCGGCCTCAGTCGCCGCGCGGTTCCTTCAGTCTCCTGGCCTTCATCCCCTTCGCGCCCTCGTAGCGGGCCATGGCCATGGCCAGCTTCGCGCGCTTCCGCGGGGACAGGTCCTTGGCGAGCGCCTGGTACAGCTCCCGGTCCAGCGCGGCGATCTGCGCCCGGGCGTCGAAGACCTTCTGCGCCGCCGCGTCCACCTGCGACAGGGCCTCGCTGTCGCCGCGCGCCGCCTGGTGGAGGATGCGCGCCGAGTCCCGCACCTGCTCGCGCAGCGGGCGCCGGCGGTCCTCGAAGCGGCGCAGCGTCTCATCCACCTTCAGGGCCTGCGCGCTGTCCAGCTCCAGCGTGTCCGCCAGCTCCAGCACCTGCCGCAGCCGCTGCCGCTGTTCGGCCCGGGCCATGCGGTCGGGGTCACGCGCGCCAGGCTGCCGCGGCATGGGCTGCGCCAGCGCCATCACCGGCAGCGCGAACACGAGCGCCAGGGTCATCCGCCTCATCGTCTTCACAGTGTCTCTCCCAGGTCGAAGTCCCCATCCAGGTCGGCGTCGTCGCCCTCCCACGTCAGGTCCTCGTCCACGCTGTACCCCGAGCCGGTGTCCTCCAGCGGCTCCAACCCGGCCCACGCCTCGAAGGCGGCCAGCGTCTCCGCGTCCACGTCGTCGCGGGCGCTCGCTGACGGCACGGCGGTCGGCGGCGCGCCGGGTGGGGGTGCCTTGAGCCGCTCCAGCGCGGACGGCCCCAGCATCAGCGCCACCACCGCCGCACCGCCGCGAGCGAACCCAGCCCCCGGCGGCCCATGCCCCGGCGCGACTGC
>NZ_JBKGHJ010000008.1:0-46602 GCF_046520365.1 Corallococcus sp. 4LFB | reverse complement strand
CGCGCCCTCCGCGATGTCGCCGCGCTGCCGCGCGCAGCAGCACCTGCATGGCCAGCGGCGCCGCGAACCGGCTGGAGCGGCGCGCCGCGTTGAGCAGCGCCACCGCCTCCGTGACGGACGAACGCTTCGCCCGCCGCAGCGCGTCCTTGAGGAACGGCATCGGCGCGTCCACGCCCAGGTCCGCCACCGTCCCCAGCACCGCCAGCCACTCCAGCGGACCGGGCACGACGAACGACGACGTCAGCACGTACGTGAGCAGGCTGGTGCTCGCCACGGGCTCATGGCCGTGGGCGGTGAGCACCTGCGCGCCGGGTGGAAAGGACTCCGACACATGGTGGTCCACCACCAGCGTGGGCACCCCGGGCAGCAGCGGCTCCGCGCGGCTGCCCATGTCCAGCACCACCAGCGCCTCCGTGGACGAGGCGCCCAGCCGCTCCAGGAACCCCGGATGGTGCACGTCCTCTCCCTTGCCCGGCAGGCGCGCCGTCGGCCGGGCGCCCAGGGACTGGAGGGCCCGGACCATCAGCACCCCGGACGTGAGCCCGTCCACGTCCGTGTGCGGCGCGACGAGCACGTGCCTGTCCCGGCAGGCCTCCAGGAACTCGCGCGCCTGGTCCATCGCCGCCTCTGGCGCGGGCCAGTGCGCATCCTTCGTGTGTCCCAGGAGCATGAGGCAAAGCTGTCACTGCCTGTAGCGGCACGGCAGGGCGCGCCCGTCACGGCTGGCTGCCCTCCGGACGACCCCGGGGCCAGTCACGCGGCGCGAGCGTGCCGACCTTTCCAGGCATGGAAGGCCTCTCGACCTACCGGCTGGGCTACGTGGCCCAATCCCTGACGCTGGGCGTGAGCGCCAGCCACACGTGCCGGCTCGCCACCGCGACGCCGCAGCGCCTGGAGGCGCTCGCCGCGCGGAACCTGGAGGAGCTGGAGCAGTTGCTGCGCTTCAACGAGGCGCACGGCATCCAGGTGTTCCGCATCGGCTCGTCGCTCATCCCGTTCGGTTCGCACCCGGTGAACACGCTGCCGTGGTGGAAGACCTTCGCGCGCGAGTTCGCCTCGCTGGCCCGCATCGCGCGCCACTCCCAGCAGCGGCTGTCCCTGCATCCGTCCCCGGCCGGCGCGTCGCTGTCCTCCCGCCACGAGCGCGTGCGCGACGCCGCCCTCGCGGAGCTGCGCTACAGCGCGCGCGTGCTGGACCTGCTGGAGGCGGGCCCCGAGTGCCGCGTCGTCATCCACGTGGGAGGCGCCGCCCCCAGCCGCCCCGAGGCGCTGGAGGCCGCGCACCGGATGCTGGACACGATGCCGGAGGAGCTGCGCCAGCGGCTCACCCTCGAGCACGACGACAAGGTCTGGAGCGCACGCGAGGTGCTGCCGCTGGCCCGCGAGCACGGCGTGCCCATGGTGGGCGACAACCTGCACAACGCGGTGCTTCCCTCGGATCCGCCCATGTCCGTGGAGGAGCTGGTGCGCGAGGCCTCCTCCTCCTGGCGTGCGTTGGACCTGCGGCCCAAATTCCACCTGGCGTCACAGAAGGCGGACGGGCGGCCCGGCGCGCACTCGGACCTCATCGTCCCGGCGGACTTCCAGGCCCTGGTGTCCGCGCTCGACGGCCCGGCGGACTTCATGCTGGAGGCGAAGGAGAAGGACCGCGCGGTTTTCGCACTGCGTCGGGAGGCGGGGGCGCGACGTTCACCTCGTGGACAGGGCGCGCGGGCCCCGTGACTTCGCGGGTGCGAGGGCAGGGCACTTCCCATAGTGTCCGCGCCCATGACCCGCTCCCCCCAGTCCTTGATTCGCGCGGCCCTGGCCGCCCTGTCGCTCGCGACGCCAATCGCCTGCGCGCAGAAGACGCCCGCTCCGGCCGAGAAGGCCACGCCCGTGGAGGCCGAGAAGGCCACGCCCGCGGAGGCGAAGCAGTTCGTCGAGAAGCTCAACGCGGACCTGAAGCAGCTCTGGACCCGCCAGGCCACCGCAGAGTGGATCAAGAGCACGTACATCACCGACGACACGGAGCGGAACGCCGCGTCCGTCAACGAAGAGGTGATGGCCTACGTCAACAACGCCATCAAGGACTCGCGCCGCTTCGACGGGCTGGAGCTGGACGCGGACACCGCGCGCATGCTGCACCTCTTGCGCGTGTCCCAGACGCTGCCCGCCCCGGCGAACCCCACGCAGCGCGCGGAGCTGGCCGCCACCGCCGCGAAGCTGGAGGGCCTCTACGGCAAGGGCAAGTACTGCGGCAAGGACGGCAAGGGGAAGTGCCGCGACCTGGAGGAGCTGTCCGACGTGATGGCGGAGAGCCGCAACGCGGACGAGCTGCTGGACGCGTGGACCGGCTGGCACGCCATCAGCCGCCCCATGCGCCCGCTCTACACGCAGCTGGTGGACCTCTCCAACGCGGGCGCGAAGGACATCGGCTTCAACGACCTGGGCACGCTGTGGCGGTCGTCCTACGACATGCCGCCCGAGGACTTCGAGAAGGAGGCGCAGCGGCTCTGGGGCCAGGTGAAGCCCATGTACGACGAGCTGCACTGCTACGTGCGCGGCCGGCTGGCGAAGCAGTACGGCGAGGCGAAGGTCCCCGCCGGCAAGCCCATCCCCGCGCACCTGCTGGGCAACATGTGGGCGCAGGAGTGGAACAACATCTACCCGCTGGTGGAGCCGTTCCCCGGCCAGGCCAGCCTGGATGTCAGCAGCGCCCTGGTGAAGCAGGGCTACGACGCGCGGAAGATGGTGAAGCTGGGTGAGAAGTTCTTCACCTCGCTGGGCTTGAAGCAGCTGCCGGAGACCTTCTGGGAGCGCTCGCAGTTCACCAAGCCCCAGGACCGCGACGTCGTCTGCCACGCGTCCGCGTGGGACGTGACGTACGACAACGACCTGCGCATCAAGATGTGCATCAAGCCCACCGAGGAGGACCTGGTCACCATCCACCACGAGCTGGGCCACGACTACTACTACACGTACTACTACAAGCTCCCCGTCCTCTTTCAGGCGGGCGCCAACGACGGCTTCCACGAGGCCATTGGCGACGCGCTCACGCTCTCCATCACCCCGGCCTACCTCCAGCAGGCGGGCCTGCTCCCGGCGGTGGAGAAGAACGACAAGAACGTCATCAACCTCCAGCTGAAGGACGCGCTGGAGAAGGTGGCCTTCCTGCCCTTCGGCCTGCTGGTGGACCAGTGGCGCTGGGACGTGTTCAGCGGGAAGGTGACGCCGGCGGACTACAACAAGAGCTGGTGGGCGCTGCGCACGAAGTACCAGGGCGTGGCCGCGCCGGTGGCGCGCACGGAGCAGGACTTCGACGCGGGCGCCAAGTACCACGTGCCGGCCAACGTGCCGTACACGCGCTACTTCCTCGCGCGGATCCTCCAGTTCCAGTTCCACAAGGCGCTGTGCGAGGCCGCGGGCCACAAGGGCGCGCTCAACGAGTGCTCCATCTACGGCAACAAGGCCGCGGGCCAGCGCCTGCAGGCCATGCTGGAGATGGGCGCGAGCAAGCCGTGGCCGGACGCGCTCGCCGCGATGACGGGCTCCCGCCAGATGGATGCCACGCCGATGCTGGAGTACTTCGCCCCGCTGCGTCGCTGGCTCCAGGAGCAGAACAAGGGCCAGCAGTGCGGCTGGTGACGTTTCTCGGCTGACGTATCCAGGGAGTGGACTTCCCCCGGGACGGCGCTTAGGCTTGCGCCCGTCTTGTAGGGTTGAACTCTGTAGGACCGGACGGCGACTCTTCCTGTCCGCGATGAAAGAAGAACAGCAAATGGCGACTGGTACCGTGAAGTGGTTCAACGACGCGAAGGGCTTCGGCTTCATCACGCAGGACGGCGGTGGTGAGGACGTGTTCTGCCACCACACCGCCATCAACATGGATGGCTTCCGCACCCTGGCCGAGGGCCAGAAGGTGGAGTTCGAAGTGACCAAGGGCCCCAAGGGCCTGCAGGCGCAGAACGTTCGCGCCGCCTGAGCCTGACCGTTTCCTGATTCACCCAAGAAGGTCCGGCTCTCACGGGTCGGGCCTTCTGTATTTTCCGGAGCCCGCATGTCCGCCCCCACCTTCCGCCTGCGCTTCCTCCCCCTCGTCGCCGCCCTCGGCTGCGCCACGTCCTCCCCCTCCACGGTCCCCACGCCGCCCGCCGCCGCGTCCACCTCCACGCCGCCGCCCCCATGACGAAGGAGGCGCTGAGCGCGCTCAAGCAGGAGCTGGTGAAGCTGCACGGCGAGGCCCAGCGCGCGCGCATCGAGCGCGGCGTGGAGCAGGTGGCCACGCTGTGGCGGCCGGAGGACGGGGACCTGGCGGCCTTCGCGCGCGAGCAGTTCCTGCCCACGGGCCCCCAGCTGGACGCGACGTTCACGCGCTTTGAAGGGCTGTTCGAACAGTTCGACGGCCACATGAACGAGCTGGGGCGGGAGCTCCAGTGGTTCACGGACCTGGACCTGGGGCCGCTGTTGCCGGTGGAGCCGCTGCTGGCGGCGTATGACCCGTCCTCCAACGTCACGTCGGATCTGTTCCAGGCGAAGCCGGGCTTCGTCGTGCTGCTCAACTTCCCGCTCACCACGCTGGCCGAGCGCGTGAAGCAGGGGCCGTCCTGGACGCGCCGGCAGTGGGCGGAGGCGAAGCTCGCGTCGCGCTTCAACCGGCGCGTGCCCGCGGCGGTGGAGCAGAAGGTGTCGCAGGCCATCGCGGACGCGAACCTCTACATCGCCGAGTACAACGTCTGGATGCACCACCTGGTGGACGCGAAGGGGCAGCGCCTCTTCCCCCAGGGCCTGCGGCTCATCAGCCACTGGAACCTGCGCGACGAGCTGAAGGCGGACTACACGGACCCGAAGGGACTGGCGAAGCAGCGGATGATCGTCCAGGTGATGGAGCGCATCGTCACGCAGACCATCCCCGCCGCCGTCATCGACAACCCGCGCGTGGACTGGGACCCCTTCACCAACAAGGTCACCGTGGCGCCGCCGGAGTCGGTGGAGGCGAACGCGCCCCAGCGCGCCGCGAAGGCGGACCCCGCGCCGGAGCCGGACACGCGCTACGCGCGGCTGCTGGCCACGTTCCAGGCGTCGCGGAGGGTGGATCCGTACTCGCCGGTGGCGCCCACGCGCATCGCGCGCGCCTTCGAGCTGGACCGCGGCCTGCCGGAGGAGCGCGTGCGCGCGCTGCTCACGCAGCTCTTGGAGTCGCCGCTGGTGCCGCGCGTGGCGAAGCTGATCCAGACCCGCCTGGGCCGCCCGCTGGAGCCGCAGGACCTCTGGTATCCGGGCTTCCGTCCGGGCTCGAAGGTGCCGGAGGCGCAGCTGGACGCGCTGACGCGCCAGCGCTACCCCACGGCGGACGCCTTCGCGCGCGACATCCCGCGCATCCTCCAGGGGCTGGGCTTCACGCGGGAGAAGGCGGACGTGCTCGCGTCGTACATCCGCGTGGACGCGTCCCGCGGCGCGGGCCATGCCCAGCAGGCGCTGCGCCGGGGCGACTTCCCCCGCCTGCGCACGCGCGTGGAGAAGGGGGGCATGGACTACAAGGGCTACAACATCGCGGTGCACGAGCTGGGGCACAACGTGGAGCAGGTCTTCAGCCTGTACCAGGTGGACCACACGCTCCTGTCCGGCGTCCCCAACAACGCCTTCACGGAGGCCCTGGCCTTCGTCTTCCAGGCGCGCGACCTGGAGCTCCTGGGCCTGGGCCAGCCGGACGCGGCCAGCGAGCGCGAGCGCGTGCTCAACGACTTCTGGCAGGCGTGGGAGATCGCCGGCGTGGCGCTGGTGGACATGGCCACGTGGCACTGGATGTACGAACACCCGGACGCCACGCCCGCCCAGCTGCGCGACGCGGTGGCCGGCCTGTCGCGCGACGTGTGGAACCGCTACTACGCGCCGGTGCTGGGGCGGAAGGACAGCCCGGTGCTGGGCATCTACAGCCACATGATCAGCTACCCGCTCTACCTGCCGGACTACCCGCTGGGGCACCTCATCGCCTTCCAGATTGAAGAGCACCTCAAGCAGCACGGCCCGCTGGGCGCGGAGTTCGAGCGCATGGCCACCTTCGGCTCCGTCACCCCCGACGAATGGATGCGGCACGCCACCGGCGCCCCCGTCAGCGCGGAGGCGTTGTTGCGGGCCACCGAAGCGGCGCTGTGATATCCGGCCATTCCCCATTTAAATCATCTGGAGGATTGACCTTGAATTTCATCTCTCGTGCGCTGGTGCTGGGCTCCCTGTCGACCGTGGTGGGCTGTGCGTCGATGAAGGGCGGCACCAAGCCCCCGGAGACGACGCCTCCGCCCGCGACGGCGTCGCTGGTGGACAACTGCGACGACACGCAGAAGGCCATCTCCAAGGAAGCGGACGCGATGGCGGCGCCCTACGGGATTGATCAGCACATCGACAAGAACTTCCCGGACCGCAAGGTGTCGTGGCTGATGACGGACAGCGCGTACCAGAAGTTCGTGGTGCAGACGGGCGCGAAGAACTTCGGCCGCTGCAACGACGTGGGCTGCTACCTGTTCGCGGCGCCGTCGGCGGCCATCCATGGCGCGGTGGAGAAGGCGAAGACGGCGGACGGCAAGCACGACCCCGCGGTGCTGGGCCAGGCGCTGGGCCTGCCGGCGAAGAACTTCGAGGGGCCCCTGCGGATGATGACGCTGGACCTGGCGGCGCAGAAGGTCTGCACGCGGCTGCCGGTGGAGGCGGATCCCGGCGTGTGGAAGTGCCAGACGCCCGAGGACACCGACTGCTTCAAGTTCGGCGGCTACACGTCCGGCGGCGCGCCGGAGGTGATGGTCATCAACGCGCCGGTGGCGGACACGCAGGTGGCGGAGATCCCGTGAGCGACGAGGAGGTGCTCCTCCAGAGCCCGCTCCTGTACCGCGTGCTGCGCGGGAGGGACGGGGCGCTGTCCATCGAGGTCGTGGTGGGCGGCATCGTCCAGTTCGAGGTGCGCGTGCGCCTGAACGCGGAGGAGACCGAGTCCTTCCAGCGGGAGGGACGCGCCTTCGCGGACCGGCTGGCCCAGGCCATCATGGCCAACCCGCCCTTCGGCGGCAGGTCCGTGAAGTCGCCCGTGCAGTGAGGCCTTCGCGGGGGCCCGGTCGCAGGCGGGCCCCCGATGGAGCGGACTACGGCCTGGCGGCGGTGTTGCCCGGGATGTCCACCAGCTCCACCTCGAAGGTGAGCACGGCGTTGGGCGGGATGCGCGAGCCCGTGGGCGGGCGCTCTCCGTAGGCGGTGCTCCCGGGGCAGGTGAGCTTCGCCTTGCCGCCGACCTTCATCTTCTGCACGCCCTGGGTCCAGCAGGGGATGACGCCGTTGAGCGGGAACTCCACCGCCATGCCGCGCTTGTAGGAGCTGTCGAACTCCGTGCCGTCCACCAGCGTGCCCTGGTAGTGCACCTTCACGGTGTCGATGGCGCGGGGCGACTTGCCGGTGCCGGCCTTGAGCTCCCGGTAGATGACGCCGGAGGGCAGCCGCGTGGCCCCGGGCTCCTTGGAGGCGCGGTCCAGCGTGGCGATGTTGACCTGCGACTGCCGCGCCTTGGCGAGCGACTGGATCTTCGGGGTGAACTCCTTCGGATCCACGGCGGGCGCGGTGCCGCTGAGCGAGTCCTGGAGGCCGCGCTGGAGCACCTGCACCTCCTCCGGGGTGAGCGCGAGCGCCGTCACGCTCTGGCCCAGCGAGATGCCGAGCGCATAGATGGTCTTCTGCTCCTCCGTCTTGAGCTCCAGGGGCGCCTGGGCAGGGGCGGCCTTCGTGGCGGCCTCCGGCGCGGCGGCCGGCTTGGAGGTCTTCGTCGGGGCCTGGGCCAGGGCGAGGCCCGGAGCACCGAGCATCACGACCAGGGCCGCCTTCCACTGCATACGCATGCTTCCGCCTTTCACGAGAACAGGGGGGACTATAGGGCCGCGCATGCGCCGCCGGTCATCCGCGCGCACAGGCCAATGCGAAGAATCCAGCGAGCGGAAAAACACGGCGCACGGTGGCCCGCCTGGCGTGCTGGAAGGGGGCCGTTTTCTTGCGCGCATGACGGCTGAACGTACTGTGCCTCCAGGTCGCTGCACCCCCGCAGCAGCCTGTTGCACCAGCCGGAGGTCGTGAGCCAATGAGCGAGAAGCGGAAGGCCAATCGGGCGCCCCTGGACATCTACCTCAACAAGTACATGGGTGGCGTGCCGTACATGACCCGCGCCGCGGACATCAGCCAGGAAGGCGTCAGCCTCTCGCGTCTCATCGAGCCCCAGCACGACGCGCGCCGCGTGGGCCTCCAGTTCCAGCTCCCCGGCTCCGAGGAGATCATCTACGCCGAGGGTGAAGTCGTACGCGAGTGGAAGGAATTGGGCCGCAAGGAGCAGTCCGGCGTGCGCTTCACGCTGCTCACCGAGCGGCACCGCAAGATGATCGACGCCTACGTCGACCGTCACGCCCAGGGCAACTGACGCAAGGCATTACCCTCCAGGTGTGCCACCGCGATTGCGCGGTGCCACCGGCGGTTCGCGGTACGAAGCGCGGAGGTCGTCAGGTGGATCCGCCCGTCCTCCGGGTCGCCTTGACTTCGCGCGAAGTGACCCCCTTGAATGACCGGAGAGGTTCCCTGTGCGCTCGCCGACCTTTCGCGGCGACAACGGGAGGAGTGCTCCGTGAGGCGTTCGCTGTGGGGATTGTTGCTGGTCGTGCCGCTGGCGGCGCTGGGCCAGGGCAAGGACGCGAAGGTCGCCGCACCCGCCGCTGGAGCCGTGCGCGGCGTGGGCACTCCGGGCATCAACTGGGAGGGCCAGGTCCTGCGCGCCACGGGCGCCGGGGCCCCGGACCTCAAGGCCGCCAACCCCGGGCAGGCACGGCTGGGCGCCGAGCGCGCCGCGAAGCAGGACGCGTTCCGCAACCTGATGGAGCAGGCCAGGGGCATCCAGGTGAGCGCGGGCCGCACCGTGGGCGACGAGCTGGCGCGCGACGAGGTGAAGGGCCGCGTCGAGGGCGCCATCCGCGGCTACAAGGTCCTGGCCACGCGCTACTTCTCCGACAGCGGCGTGGAGATGGACGTGGAGGTCCCGCTCGCGGCGCTCGCCGCGGCGCTGACGCCCGCACAGGAGCCGGCCATCGTGCTCAACGACGGCGCCGCGAAGTACACGGGCCTCGTGGTGGACGCGCGCGGGCTGGGCGTGACGCCGGTGCTCGCGCCCGGTTGGTGGACGCGACGGGCAAGGCGCTCTACGGCGCGACGGTGCTCACGGAAGCGGCGCGCGGCACGGCGGGCGTCGCGGCCTGGTTCGACAGCCTGGACGCCGCCCGGAAGGCCTCGCGCGTGGGCGACAAGCCCCTGGTGGTGAAGGCCGCGCAGCTCCAGGGCTCCGACCTGGTGCTGAGCGCGGAGGGCGCCCGCGCGCTCGCCGAGGCGAACACGCGCTTCCTGGCCGAGGGCCGGGTCGCCATCGTCACGCAGTAGCGCTCATGGCTCGCGTGTGGAACGGCGCGGTGTTCGCGGTGCTCGCGGTGGCGCTGACGGGCGGCTGCGCGACCCCTTCGGAGCAGCCCGCGACGGTGGCCCGCGCGGAGGCGCTGATGGCCTCCAACGCGGCCAAGCGCGGCGACCTGGTGCTCCGCTGTGAGCCCGCGGACGCCCAGGTGCTGCTGGACGGCGTGGAGCAGGGCACGTGCACCGACTTCGCCGGGGTGTCCCGGAGCCTGCGGCTGGGGGACCCGGGCTTCCACCAGGTGGAGGTCAAGAAGCGCGGGTTCTACCCGTACACGACCTACTACGAGCCCAGCGGGGCGCGGGTGACGTTGAAGGTCAAGCTCCGGCCCCTGGCGCCCGAGGGCGGCAGCGGCTCCCCCCGCTGAGCGCCGCGCCGGGGCTGGCGCCCTGGAGCGCAAGGTGGCGGGCAAGGCCTCTGGCCGGTTCGTGGACCGCAATCCGGGGGCGAAGACGCCGTAGGATGGGCGGGGACAGGAGGCGGTCATCGGACGTCGCAAGAGAGGCAGTGAGCGCGCGGTGAAGGTTCCCCGGCCCGCGGCGGCCCTGGAGGTCTCCCCGGTGCTGCACGTCGTGCACCCGGAGCCCGTGCCCCCGGCCGGCGACCCCTCGGCCCTGGACGAGGCGGAGGCCCGCCGGGTCGACTTCGTCTGGTCCGGCGTGATGGTGGGCTCGCTGGCGCTGGTGTTCGCGCTGCTGTCCGTGTTCGGCGGGGTGGCGGTGCCGGTGCTGCTGGCGGTGACGGGCGCGTACGCGTTCAACCCGCTCGTCACCCTCCTGGAGAAGCGCGGCGTGGACCGCACCTGGGGCACGTCCATCCTCTTCTTCGCGGGCACGCTCCTGATGGTGGGCGCGGGCCTGTACCTGGTGCCGGTGTTCCGCGACGAGGCGGCGAAGCTGCCCGGCTTCTTCCAGCGCGCCAGCACCCAGGTGGTGCCGCAGGTGGAGTCGCTCCTGGGCGTGTCGCTGCCGGACCTGGTGAGCCAGCGCACCGCGGAGCTGGGGGCGCAGGCCTCCGAGCTGATTCAAAGCGCGGGCCCCACGGCGGCGCGGCTGGTGGCGAGCTTCGCCGGCAACACCGCGCGCTTCGCGGCCACGCTGCTGGGCCTGTCGGTGGTGCCGGTGCTGGCGTTCTTCTTCCTCCAGGACTACCCGCGCCTCATGGGGCGCATCCAGGACCTGCTGCCGCGCCGCTCCGTGACGCTGGTGAGCCAGCGCTTCCGCGAGGTGGACGAGGTGCTGTCCGCCTTCGTGCAGGGCCAGCTCACCGTGGGCGCCATCCTGTCGGTGCTCTACGCGGTGGGGCTGTCCGCGGCGCGCATCGACCTGGCCATCGCCATTGGCCTCATCGCGGGCTTCGGCAACATGGTGCCCTACCTGGGCACGGGCATCGGCGTGGTGCTGGCCCTGCTGGGCGTGCTCCTGTCGTGGCAGGGGCCGTGGCAGCTGGCCGTGGTGGCCGCGACCTTCATCGTCGGACAGTTGGCCGAGGGCTTCGTCATCACCCCGCGCGTCGTGGGGGAGAAGGTGGGCCTGGCCCCCGTGGCGGTCATCATCGCCGTGCTCGCCTTCGGGGAGCTGTTCGGCTTCGTGGGCATCCTCCTGGCCGTGCCCGCCAGCGCCATCCTCAAGGTCGTCCTCAGCGTCGTCATCCAGCGCTACCGCCGCACGCAGCTCTACAAGGGGAGCGTGCAGGGGCCGTGACGAAGCTGGAGAAGCTGCACCAGGAGATGGTCGCGTGCCGGGCCTGCCCCCGGCTGGTGGCCTGGCGCGAAGAGGTGGCCCGCGTGAAGCGGCGCGCCTACCGCGACTGGGACTACTGGGGGAAGCCCGTCCCCGGCTTCGGAGACCCCAGGGCCCGGCTGATCATCGTGGGGCTGGCGCCCGCCGCGCACGGGGCCAACCGGACGGGGCGGATGTTCACCGGGGACCGCTCCGGCGACTTCCTCTTCGCGGGCCTGCACCGGGCGGGCTTCGCGAACCAGTCCCACAGCGAGCGCCGGGACGACGGGCTGAAGCTGACGGACGCCTTCATCGTCGCCGCCGGCCGGTGCGCGCCGCCGGACAACAAGCCCCTGCCGGAGGAGCTGGCCCGGTGCGCGCCGTTCCTGGACCGGGAGATGGCGCTGTTGCCCGGCCGGGTGCTGCTCGCCCTGGGGGCCATCGGGTGGAACGCCGCGCTGGCCTCGGTGGCCCGCACCGGTGGGGCGTTGCCCACGCCCCGGCCCGCCTTCGGCCATGGCGCCGAGTTCCGGCTGCCGGACGGCCGGTGGCTCGTGGGCAGCTACCACGTCAGCCAGCAGAACACCCAGACGGGGAGGCTCACCCCCGCCATGTTCGACGCGGTGATGAAACGCATCCGCGCGTTGTTGGAGACGTGAACGCGGGGAAGAGATGGCCCCGCGCTCATGTTCCTTGACAGGTGCGGGAGCCCGCTGTTATTCCCCGCGCCCATCCGCACGACGGGTCGTTAGCTCAGCGGTAGAGCACTACCTTGACACGGTAGGGGTCAGTGGTTCGATCCCACTACGACCCATCATCAGTAAGTGTTCCATCTCGCGGGCGGCCGGCTTTCTCAAAAGCCTGCCGCCCGTACTTTTTTCCAGCGCAGGGGTTTTTCCGCCATGTCCGAATCCATCACGGTGACGCTCCCCGACGGCAGCCAGAAGCAGACCGCCCGGGGCACGACCATCGCGGACTTCGTGAAGGGCAGCATCGGTGTGGGGCTCGCGAAGGCGGCCCTGTTCGCCCGGGTCAACGGTCAGGACATGGACCTGGCCCGCACGCTCGACGAGGACGCGAAGCTGCAGATCTTCACGTCCAAGAGCCCGGAAGGCCTGGACCTCATCCGCCACGACGCCGCGCACGTGGTGGCCAGCGCCGTGCAGCGCCTGTTCCCCGGCACGCAGGTGACCATCGGTCCCGCGACGGAGGAGGGCTTCTACTACGACTTCTTCCGCGAGAAGCCCTTCACGCCGGAGGAGCTGGAGAAGATTGAAGCGGCCGCCAACGCGGAGCTCAAGCAGGACATGCCGTTCGTCCGCACGGAGATCTCCATGGAGGACGCCATCAAGCTCTTCGAGGAGAAGGGCGAGAAGTTCAAGGTGGAGATCGTCAAGGACATCGCCGCCAAGGGCGCCAAGACGCTCACGCTCTACACCCACGGCGACTGGGTGGACTTCTGCCTGGGGCCCACGCGCCCAGCACCGGGAAGATCGGCGTCATCAAGATCCTCTCCTCCAGCGGCGCGTACTGGCGCGGCGACCACCGCAACCCGATGCTCCAGCGCGTCTACGGCACGGCCTTCTTCGACAAGAAGGCGCTGGACGCGTACCTCACGCGCATCGAGGAGGCGAGGAAGCGCGACCACCGCAAGCTGGGCAAGGAGCTGGACCTCTTCCACTTCCACCCGTACTCGCCGGGCGCCGCCTTCTGGACGCCCAAGGGCACCACGCTCTACCAGACGCTCTCCAACTGGATGCGCTCGCTCACGGCCGGTGACGGCTACGTGGAGATCAAGACGCCCCTGATGTTCAACAAGGGCCTCTGGGAGACGAGCGGCCACTGGGGCAAGTACAAGGAGAACATGTTCCTGGTGCTCGACAGCGAGTCCGGCGAGCACGACTTCTCCCTCAAGCCGATGAACTGCCCGTCGCACCACCTGTTCTACGGCTTCAAGAAGCACAGCTACCGCGACCTGCCCCTGCGCCTGCACACCCAGGACGTGCTCCACCGCAACGAGGCCGCGGGCTCGCTGGGCGGCCTCACCCGCGTGCGCCAGTTCGCGCAGGACGACGCGCACATCTACTGCATGGAGAGCCAGATCACCGACGAGGTGCGGCGCTTCGTGCAGCTCCTGGACCGCGTCTACAAGGCGGTGGGCCTCACCTACGCGGTAAAGCTGTCCACGCGCCCCGAGCAGCGCCTGGGCGACGACTCGCTCTGGGACCGCGCGGAAGGCGGCCTCAAGGCGGCGCTGGAGTCGCTGGGCCTCCCGTACGAGCTGGCCCCCGGCGACGGCGCCTTCTACGGCCCGAAGATCGACTTCGCCGTCTCCGACAGCATCGGCCGCAGGTGGCAGCTGGGCACCATGCAGCTGGACTACCTGGCCCCGGAGCGCTTCGACCTCACCTACGTGGGCGAGGACAACGCCGAGCACCGC
Source organism: Corallococcus sp. 4LFB (assembly GCF_046520365.1). Classification (NCBI taxonomy): domain Bacteria; kingdom Pseudomonadati; phylum Myxococcota; class Myxococcia; order Myxococcales; family Myxococcaceae; genus Corallococcus; species Corallococcus sp. 4LFB. Next base: position 32,984 of record NZ_JBKGHJ010000008.1, on the reverse strand, counting down.
CCGGTGGTCCTCCACCGCGCCATCTTCGGCTCCTTCGAGCGCTTCACCGCCATCCTCATCGAGCACTTCGCCGGCGCGTTCCCCGCGTGGCTCGCCCCGGTGCAGGCCACCCTCGTCACCGTGGCGACCGGCAGCTGGACTACGCCCGCAAGGTGCGCGACGACCTGCGCGCCAGGGGCTTCCGGGTGGAGCTGGACGAGCGCGGCATGACGCTCAACGCGAAGATCCGCGAAGCCCAGATGCAGAAGGTCCCCTTCACCCTGGTGGTGGGCGACAACGAGGTGGAGGCTGGCGCCGTGGCCCCGCGCCGCTACGGCGGCGAGGACCTGAAGACGATGAAGTACGCCGACTTCGAGGCCCTCCTGGCCAAGGAAGCCGCGCTGCCCTGAACGGCAGTGTGGGGGACTTGACTCCCCGTCTGGGCTGGACTACTTGCGCGACTTCCGGGGATTGAGGCACGCCCTCAGTCCCCGAGCCGTCGGAGGGTCCTCCCATCGTCCGCGATCAGAGAACCAATCGCCGTATCCGAGCCCGGGAGGTCCGCGTCGTCGGACCGAACGCCGAGCAGCTCGGGGTCATGTCCCTGGAAGCAGCCCTGACGCGCGCCCAGGCGGACGGTCTCGACCTCGTCGAGATCTCCCCCATGGCGAAGCCGCCGGTCTGTAAGATCATGGACTACGGCAAGTTCAAGTACGAGGAGAAGAAGAAGGCCTCGGACGCGAAGCGCACGCAGGTGGTCATCCAGCTCAAGGAAGTGAAGCTCCGTCCCAAGACGGAGGAGCACGACTACGAGTTCAAGGTCCGCAACGTCCGCCGGTTCCTGGAGGAGGGGAACAAGGCGAAGATCACCATCCAGTTCCGGGGTCGTGAAATCACCCACAAGGAGCTGGGGAGCGCGATCCTGGACGACGTGACGAAGGACCTGAAGGAAATCGCGGTGGTGGAGCAGCACCCCCGGATGGAGGGGCGCCAGATGTTCATGATCCTGGCTCCCAACCCGAAGGTGGCCCAGCGCGCCCGGGAGCTCGCCCGCCAGGCGGTGGAGGCGGCCGCCCGGAAGCAGGAAGGCAGGCCGGCGGTCGCCGCGGCGGTCGTTTCCGCGTCGGCTGTAGGAAATCCTGCCCCCGTCGCGGCAAAAGAGTGATAGAGGCTTGCGCCCAAAGCGTCCGGGGACCGTGTGCCCCGGTCCGCCGTCAGTCACGAAGACTGCCGGCCGACAGGCAGAAGGAAGGTTTGGGATCATGCCCAAGTTGAAGACCCGCAGCGCCGCGAAGAAGCGCTTCCACGTGAAGAAGAGCGGCCAGGTGAAGTTCGGCAAGGCGTTCAGCAAGCACCTGTTCACCTTCTCCAAGACGCCCAAGCAGAAGCGCGGCAACCGTGGCACGGGCCACCTGCGCGACATGGACGCCAAGAAGGTCATCAAGGAGCTGTTCCCCTACGGCGCCTGAGTCGTTCCTCGGGTTTGAACCAATCGTGAGTCCTGGCGGAGCGGCGTGAAGCCAGCGCCCCGGGGCCCCCTTCCAGAAGTCAGGAGTGTGTCATGCGCGTCAAAAAGGGATTCAAGGCTCGTCGTCGTCGTAATCGCATTCTCAAGCTTGCCAAGGGCTTCCGCGGCCGCCGCAAGAACTGCTACCGCCGTGCGAACCAGGCCGTCGAGCGCGCCCTGGACTACGCCACCCGCGACCGCGCGGTGCGCAAGCGCAACTTCCGCTCGCTGTGGATCGTCCGCATCAACGCGGCCGCCCGCACCGTGGGCCTGTCCTACTCGAAGCTGATCGCCGGCCTGGCGAAGGCGAAGATCAACCTGGACCGCAAGGTCCTGTCCGATCTGGCCATCGCGGACCCCGCGGGCTTTGCCGCCATCGCCAACATCGCGAAGGCAGCCTGAGACACGGCCGGCGGTGACGCCGGCCCCCGAAGCTGAAACGGGCTGCCTCCACCAGGGGGCGGCCCTTTTTTTTGCCCGGCGCTTGAGGCGTCCGGGGCGTGAATGGAAGGCGGGAAGAGGACCATGCGAGACCGGTTGCAGGCGTTGGCGGACGCGGCGCGCCAGGAGATCTCCGGCGTGTCGGAGCCCTCGCAGGTGGAGGCCCTGCGCATCCGCTACCTGGGCAAGAAGGGCGAGCTGTCCGCGGTGCTGGGGGGCATGGGCAAGCTGCCCCCGGACGAGCGGAGAGCGCTGGGAGAGGTTGCCAACACCGTCAAGGCGGAGCTGGAGCAGCTCCTGGCGGACGCCACGCGGCGCGCGGAGGAGGCCGCGCTGGAGGCCCAGCTGAAGGGCCCGAAGCTGGACGTGACGCTGCCCGGGCGCGCGGTGCCGCCGGGTGGACGGCACCCGGTGTCGCGCACGCTGGAGGACATCGTCCGCACGTTCGCGCGGCTCGGGTTCGAGGTCGCGGTCGGGCCGGAGATCGAGCTCGACTACTTCAACTTCGAGGCGCTGAACCTGCCCAAGGACCACCCCGCGCGGGACATGCAGGACACGTTCTACGTGGACGAGCCCAGCCTGGGCCACGCGAAGAAGGCGGACAGCCCGTCGCTGCTGCGCACGCACACGTCGCCGGTGCAGGTGCGGCACATGCTGTCGCGCAAGCCGCCCATCCGCGCGGTGATGCCGGGCCGGGTGTACCGGCGCGACTCGGACATCACGCACACGCCCATGTTCCACCAGGTGGAGGGCCTGCTGGTGGACAAGGACGTGAGCTTCGCGGAGCTGAAGGGGACGCTGGACGCGTTCGTGAAGGCGTTCTTCGGCTCGGAGACGCGCACGCGCTTCCGCCCGTCGTTCTTCCCCTTCACGGAGCCCTCCGCGGAGGTGGACGTCACCTGTGCGTCGTGCGGCGGCAAGGGCTGCCGCGTGTGCAAGCAGACCGGGTGGCTGGAGGTGCTGGGCAGCGGCATGGTGCACCCGAACGTCTTCACCGCCGCGGGCTACGACCCGAAGGAGGTGACGGGCTACGCGTTCGGCATGGGCGTGGAGCGCCTGGCCATGCTGCGCTACGGCATCGACGACCTGCGGATGATGTTCGAGAACGACGCGCGCTTCCTCGCGCAGTTCTGATTCCGGCCCACCACTCGAGAGGACAACCCTGTGAAGATTTCAGTGAAGTGGCTGGGTGATTACGTGGCGCTGCCGCCGTCCGTGGACGAGCTGGCGCGCAAGCTGACCGCGGCGGGCCTGGAGATTGAAGGGGTGGAGCGCCCCGGCGAGGGCCTGCGCGGCGTGGTGGTGGCGCAGATCCGCGAGTCGGTGCAGCACCCCAACGCGGACAAGCTGTCCGTCACGCAGGTGGACATCGGCGGCTCCGCGCTGTTCCAGGTGGTGTGCGGCGCGAAGAACTTCAAGGTCGGCGACAAGGTGCCGCTGGCCACCGTGGGCGCGAAGCTGCCCAACGGCATGGAGATCAAGCAGGCCGCGCTGAGGGGCGTGGACAGCTTCGGCATGCTCTGCTCCGCGAAGGAGCTGGGCATCACCGAGGACTCGTCCGGCCTGCTCATCCTGTCCCCGGACACGAAGCTGGGCGTCCCGGTGGCGGAGGCCATCGGGCTGGATGACTCCGTGCTGGAGGTGAACGTCACGCCGAACCGGCCGGACGCGCTCAGCCACCTGGGCATCGCGCGCGAGGTGGGCGTGGTGACGGGCGCGCAGCTGAAGGTGCCGCAGCCGAAGCCCGCCGAGTCCGGCAAGCCGGTGGCGGAGCTGGTGAAGGTGCGCATCGACGCGAAGGAGCGCTGCTCGCGCTACGCGGCGCGCGTGGTGGAGGGCGTCACCATCCAGCCGTCGCCGCAGTGGATGCAGGACCGGCTGAAGGCGTGCGGCGTGCGCGCCATCAACAACGTGGTGGACGTCACCAACTACGTCCTCCTGGAGTACGGCCAGCCGCTGCACGCGTTCGACCTGGACAAGGTGGCGGGCCAGGAGATCGTCGTCCGCACCGCGAAGCCAGGCGAGAAGCTGCGCACGCTGGACGACAAGGAGCGCACGCTGGACGCGGACGACCTGGTCATCGCGGACCGGGACCGGGCGCAGGCGCTGGCGGGCGTGATGGGCGGCGGCGACAGTGAGGTCACGCAGGGCACGAAGCGCATCGTCATCGAGTCCGCGCACTTCCACGGCTCCGGCGTGCGCCGGTCCGCCAAGCGCTACGCGCTGCACACGGAGGCGTCGCACCGCTTCGAGCGCGGGGCGGACCTGGACGCGGTGCTGCCGGCGCTGGACCGGGCCGCGCAGCTCATCGCGGAGCTGTCGGGTGGCACGGTGGTGCCGGGCCGGGTGGACGTGCAGCCGGAGCCCCTGGCGCCGCGCCGGGCGATGCTGCGCTACGCGCGGGTGGAGAAGGTGCTGGGCGTGGCGGTGCCGGAGGCGGAGGTCCGGCGCATCCTGACGGCGCTGGGCTTCAAGTCCGTGGAGGAGGCGCAGGGCCAGACGACGTTCGAGGTGCCGCGGGCGCGCGTGGACGTGGAGCGCGAGGAGGACCTGATGGAGGAGGTCGCCCGCGTGTACGGCTACGACAACATCCCGGCCCGGCTGCCGCGAGGCCTGGAGACGCTGGCGCCGGAGCCCTGTCCATGGAGGCCGAGCGCCGGCTGCGCCACGCGCTGGGCGGCGTGGGGCTGTCCGAGGTGGTGAACTACTCGTTCGTGGCGCCGAAGTCGCTGGAGGTGCTGGGTGGGAAGGAAGCGCCCATCGCGCTGATGAACCCGCTGAGCGTCGAGCAGTCGGTGATGCGCACGAGCCTGCTGCCGGGCCTGCTGGAGAACCTGTCGCGCAGCGTGCGCCACCAGGTGGAGTCGGTGGGCCTCTACGAGACGGGCCGGGCGTACTTCCGGGACGCGCAGGGCGGGCAGGGGATGCGCCCGGCCGCGCGCGAGGTGCCCCGCGTGGCGGGCCTGGTGTGGGGCCTGCGCGGCGGCGGCCGGAGCTGGACGCAGAAGGACTCGCGCGTGGACTTCTACGACGCGAAGGGCGCGGTGGAGGCGCTGCTGCACGCGCTGCACGTGGAGGGCGTGGCGTTCACCCCGGCGGAGGCCCCCGCGTACCACCCGCGCAGCTGCGCCCAGGTGGCGCTGAAGGACGGGACGGTGCTGGGCCTGGTGGGCGAGGTGCACCCGCGCGTGACGAAGGCGCTGGGCCTGCCGGAGGGCGTGTTCGTGTTCGAGCTGGACACGGAGCCGCTGTACGCGGCGGCGCGGCTGGTGCCGCAGGCGGCGGGGCTGCCCAAGTACCCGGCGGTGCTGCGCGACCTGGCGGTGGTGGTGCCGCTGGAGCTGCGCAACGAGGAGGTGCGCCGGGTCATCCTGGAGGTGGGAGCCCCCCTGGTGGAGGACGCGCTGGTGTTCGACGTCTACACGGGCAAGCCCATCCCCGAGGGGAAGAAGAACCTGGCGTACGCCCTGAGGTACCGCTCGCCCGAGCGGACGCTGACCGACGCGGAGGTCACGGCGGCCCACCAGCGCATCATCACGGAGGTGAACCAGCGCCTGGGGGCGGCCCTGCGCGCCTGAATTCCTGAATGAAGTCAGGACGTTGACACGGTTCGGGGAAGGCTGACACCATGCCCCGCGTTCACCGGCCATTCACGGGTGCCAGAGGACTCGCATGACGAAAGCGGACATCATCGAGGGGGTCTACGAGAAGGTCGGCTTCTCCAAGAAGGAGTCGGCGGAGATCGTCGAGCTCGTCTTCGACACCGTGAAGGAGACGTTGGAGCGCGGGGACAAGATCAAGATCTCCGGGTTCGGAAACTTCCAGGTGCGCCAGAAGAAGGCGCGCGTGGGGCGCAACCCGCAGACGGGCAAGGAGATTGAAATCAGCGCCCGCCGGGTCCTGACCTTCCGGCCGAGCCAGGTGTTGAAGAGCGCCCTGAACGGCGAGGCGCCGCCGGAGAATCACGCCGAAATCGACGCGCAGGAAGAGGCGGCGGCGGACGCGGCGGAGGCCCGGGGCGAGGACTTCGACGAGGGAATGGAAGAGGGCGACGAGTAGGTTTTTTTCACCAGCGCCCGTCACCTCGCGCTTGACCCAGGAAAGCGGCGGGGGCATAAGGGCGCACCGTTTCACGACGGCGGTTCACGGGGCGTAGCGCAGCCTGGTAGCGCACTTGCTTGGGGTGCAAGTGGTCGCAGGTTCAAATCCTGTCGCCCCGACCAAATAGAGGCCCTGGAGTTCCCGGTGCAAGCCGGTGACTCCAGGGCCTTTGTTTTTTCCGGGCCCGGACGCGACGGGGGCCCTCGGATGTTCGGAAGTCGAATTTCCTTCTTTCCGCGAACTCTCCGAGAACAAGCTCCTACGCTGGGACGGCACCGGCTCGAAGTCCTGAGCCCGCCGTAGCCCCCGCGCTCTCGGAAGACTCGTCCATGAAACTCATCGCCTTCCTGCTGAGCCGCTCGCGAGGTCTCCTGCTGCTGGCGACGTTCGTTGGGATCGTCAGCGGCGCGAGCAGCAGCGCGCTCGTGTCCGTCATCAACACTGCGCTGAGCCAAGACACCTTCCGGGCCGGGAAGACCCTCGCCACGTTCAGCGGGCTCCTGCTGCTCTGCGTGCTGTCGCGCCTGGCCTCGCAGTACATCCTCAACCACCTCAACCAGGGAGCGCTCCTCGAGCTGCGGATGCGTCTGAGCCGCCGGGTCCTCACTTCCACGCTGCGCCAGCTGGAGGAGACGGGCATGCACCGCCTCCAGACCCTGCTCTCGGAAGACATCCCCACCGTCAGCAACAGCCTGTCGCTGCTGCCCTCCATCGCCATCAGCGCAGCCACGTTGCTCGGCTGCCTCGCCTACCTAGCCACGCTCTCGCCCACCATCTGCTTGTTCATGCTCGTCTTCGTCATCCTGGGCGGGCTCATCTACCGGCTGCCGGTGCGGCTGAGCCTGAAATACTTCCAGCAGTCCCGCGCCAAGAGCGACGTCCTCAACAAGGCGTTCCGCTCCCTGATGGAGGGCATCAAGGAGCTGAAGCTGCACGCTCCCCGGCGCGCGGCGTTCCTCTCCCGCGGAGTGGAGGCTCCCGCGCAGGAGCTGCGCCGACTGATGCGCGTCAGCTCCAACATCCTCAGCACCAACGCGAGCTGGACCACGTTCCTCTTCTTCGCCTTCCTCGGGCTGTTGCTCTTCAGCATGCCGCGCATCACGGACGTGAGCGCAGCCACGCTGACCAGCTGTACGTTGATCATCCTCTACCTCCAGCAGCCGTTGGACATCCTGCTGGGCAGTCTCAACGTCCTGGGACGCGGCAACGTCGCGCTGGAGAGGCTCCAGCAGCTGGATCCCCAGGGCTGGAATGCGAAGGAAGACGACAGCCCGCCCTATGCAGGGTCACCTCCCTCCTTCGAGCGGCTGGAGCTCAGGGGGGTCACCCACACCTATTTCCGGGAAAATGACGACACCCGCTTCGTGCTGGGCCCCCTCAACCTGACCTTTGAGCGAGGGGAGCTGGTGTTCCTCGTCGGAGGCAACGGCAGCGGAAAGACGACCTTCGGCAAGCTGCTTACCGGCCTCTACGTGCCGGATGCCGGCGAGGTCTGGCTCAACGGCGAGCGCGTGACGGACGCCAACCGCGAGCAGTACCGCCAGCTCTTCACTGCGGTGTTCTCGGACTTCCACCTCTTCGACAACCTCTTTGGACTGGACCCCTCCGACCGGGGCGTCCGGGCGCGGGAGTACCTCTCCCGGCTCCAGCTCGACCACAAGGTCCGCATCAGTGAGGAGGGCAGCCTGTCCACCACGAGCCTGTCCCAGGGACAGCGCAAGCGGCTGGCGCTGCTGACGGCCTACCTGGAGGAGCGGCCCTTCTACCTCTTCGACGAGTGGGCCGCGGACCAGGACCCCGCCTTCAAGGACATCTTCTACAACCAGCTCCTGCCGGACCTGAGGGCGCAGGGAAAGACGGTGCTGGTCATCAGTCACGACAACCGTTACTTCCACGTGGCGGACCGGCTGCTCGTGCTCGAGTCCGGGCGGCTGGTGGACACGCCCCCGCAGGCCAGACTCGAATTGCCGGAGCGTCAGCGGCCCGCGTCGTGAGCGCGGACACGCCTCGCCTCCACGAGGATCCGCTCGATTGTGCGCGCCACCTCCAGGGGTGACTCCGCCTCGCGGAATCGCGCGCTCAGGGCCTGGACCGCCTGCCGGTACTCGGGCTTTGTAATGACCTCGTCCAGCAGGGCCACCAGGCTCTTGGCTGTCACGTCGAACGGAGAGCCCTGCACGCCAAGGCCATGATGCGTCACGAGCCGGGCCACCCGGGGCTGATCGTGCTGGAAGGGTAACGCCACCATGGGAACGCCGAAGTAGATGGCTTCCTTGGTGCTGTTGAAGCCGCAGTGGGTGACCATGGCGGTCGCACGCTGCAACAGCTTGAGTTGTGGAACCTCGCTGGCGGCGATGATGTTGGGCGCCCCGCGCTCGAGCCTTTCCAGGTCGGTCAGCGGCCCCGCTGAGACGACGAACTGCCAGTCCGGCCGCATGGCGGCCGTGTCACCCAGGATGCGCAGGAAGTCCTGTTGCCGTTTCAAGAGGAAGGGCACGGAGCCCAGCGCGACGAAGACGAGCGGCCGGCCCTCCTGGAGCCGCGACCAGTCGAAGTCCGGCTCCTGGCGGTCCAGCGCGATGCATGGACCCAGGAAATGGAGGGTCTCTGGGTGCGGCGTGGTCCCGGTCTCGACGAACTCACCGGGGCAGAGCACCACCGTGGGCGTGGGCGGATGAGAGAACCGCCCGGGCCCGTCTCCTTTTTCCAGGGGGTAGCCGTACTTGCGCGCCAACTGCGTCAGGAACCACGCCGAGGGACGCATGAAGCCAAGCACCACACCTGCCTGCTCCATCGTCCGCCGCAGGCCCGCGCGAACCGCGCCCCAGGCCCGGTCCACCGGGGCTCGCCAGGAAGGCTTGGGCCGGCGCGGCGGCGGCGCCACCGGCACCGTGGTGTTCACGAGGACAGTGGGCACCCCGTTGCCATGGGCAACGGGATGCAGGGACCGCTCAATCACGTCGCACAGGAAGAGGTCGGGACGCAGCCGCTGGAAGAGCCCATCGAGCTCTCCCGCGAGCATCGCATCCATCATGCGTCTGACCCTGCTTACGTGCCTGCGGAGGTGGCGCAGCTGCCCCCAGCGGTCGCGGCGGGCGCTCAGTGCGGCGACTTCCCGCAGGCCGCCCGCAGGAAAGATCTCCGGGAAGAGCGGCACGAAGTCAAAGCCCTCCGCGCGGATGCGCTCCTGGGCATCCAGAAAGCCACAGAAGTGGATGTGGTGTCCCTGCGACTGCAGGGCCTGGGCGAGCTTCAGCGCTGGGTTGATGTGTCCAGGGGTCAAGCCCGCGGCGATGAGGATGGTGGCCATGTCCAGTGCCCCTATGAGAACCAGCCGCGGAGAAGCCGGCGCAGGCCTCCCGTGCTGCCCGAGCCGTGGGCTTCCACGGGGTAGCGCGCGCGAAGGTCGGCCGGAAGTGTGTCAAAGGCATACTCTTCGCCCCCGGCGAGGGACGTGAGCTTCAAGCCCCTCGCGTCGGTGAGGTAGTCGTAGCCGAGGCGCTGGTACTGCGAGCCGGGATCGAGCTGCTCGTAGCGCTCCCGCCGCGCCTGGCGGTCCTCCGGCTTCACCATTCGCAGGTGATAGAGATTGTGCGGCAGCAGCAGGTGCCTGGCCCCCTCGAGCTGCTGGGGGTACCACACGCCGTGGAACTTCGTGTGGCGCCTGCCCTGGAAGGTCATCGTGTCCGGCAGGGGGAAGGCGCAGCAACGCGTCTTCTTTCCCCAGAGGCCATCGGACCGGTACTGCGCCACGCCGTCCCACAGCTCGCGGTAGCGCACCGTGACCAGGGGCCGGTCGCGCTTCTCCGCCTTGCGCAGGAGGTCCGGCAGTCGGACGAGGAAATCCTGCTCGAAGCGCTCGTCGGCGTCGCAGCACAGCACCCAGCGGGCGCCCAGCGCCTTGGCGCGCTCCAGCAGGCGGCTGCGGTTGCCCAGTTCGTCCCAGCCTCCATCTCCGCGCGGGGCGGGTTGGTGAGGACGTCCGCCACCTTCGGCTCGGCGGCGAGCACGGCGCGCGTGCCGTCGGTGGACCCGTCATCCAGCGCGACGATGGCGTCCACGTGGTCGCGCAGGTGCGCCAGGCAGCCCGCCAGGTGGTACTCCTCGTTTCGAAGCTGCATCACGGCGACGAGCACGGGCGGGTGTCCTTTGCGCGAAGGGCTTCGGGGCTCAAGGCCGGCGCCAGTCGAAGGCCACCCGCTGGAAGCTCTGGCCCCAGCCGTCGGGGTTGGCCTGGGGGGAGGCGGGGTTGAAGATGCGCTCCGCGTACTCGGGCGTGGGGGGCTCCGCCGCCTGACGCACCTTTCGCGCCTCGAAGGACAGGTGGACGATGCGCATGTCGTCCAGCGAGTGCTGGTAGGTCTCCGTCTGCATCAGCCGGATGCGGAGGTTGTCGTCGTCCCCGCCCCAGCGATCAAAGCCCTCGTCGTACCCGTGGATGAGGACCAGGCGCTCCCGTGGCACGCAGATGGAGCCGTAGAAGTGCCAGGGCGGCGCGCTGGCCTTCTCCAGCGAGCCTTCGTGGGCCTCCAGGGAGTCGAACGTCGCGAAGCACACGCGGCCCAGTGCGGCGGTCCCAGGGTTCGCCGCGATGTGTTCAAGCCCCAGCGCCGGCACGTCCGTGATGAAGGCGGACTCGGGCGAGACGACGAGCACGTTCTCACCCAGCGCGTGCCGCACGCCCACGTTGATGGCTCGGCACGGCGGGCGCCACGGATGGTCGAAGTCGTTCACCAGCACGCGCCACCGGATGGAGGGGAAGTCCCGGATGACGCGCAGCAACTCTGCCTCTTCACTCGGCTCATCCAGCGAGAGGACGACTTCATACTCCGGCCGGCTGAAGTAGCGCGCGTTCAGCGGTAGCACCCGTTGGAACTCCCGGATGCGCTTGTAGTAGGGCATGACGACGCTGAGCTTGATCTCGTTCACCCGGGGGGCCTCTTCGTTCCGGGGGACTCCCGGCTTCGTGAAATCTATGCTTTTCGGACCTCTCTTGGCTAGCATGCCAAGCACGGAAGGCCGTTGGATCCGGTGTTTGTTACCAAGGTCTGAAGGCCTGTGCACGGGCCATGAAGGCATACAGATGATACGCATTGTGTGGAATGGTGCATCGCGCATCGTTGGCTGGGTCTTGAAGATCCAGCTCATGCGCTACCTGAAGAAGAATCCCCAGGTGATGATCGTGGGAGTCACCGGGAGCGTGGGCAAGACAACCACGAAGCTTGCCATCGCGAAAGTCCTGGAGCAGCGGTTCAAGGTGCTGGCCCATCCAGGGAACTACAACAGCGAGACGGGCGTTCCGCTGGCCATCTTCGAGCTGGAGTCGCCCGGTAGTTTCTTCAATCTGAAGGGCTGGATGGGTGTGGTGCGGGAGATGAATCGCCGTCTCAAGAAACCGCTTCGGTATGACGTGATCGTCCAGGAGCTGGGGGCGGGCCGCAGAGGGGATATCGGCTATTTTTCATTTCTCAAGCCCAGGATTGGCGTGGTCACCGCCGCCAAGCCCGCGCACCTCAAGGGCTTTGGGAGCATCGAGGCAATCGTAGACGAGAAGTTTTCGTTGGGGGAGCTCAGCCAGATCGCGCTGGTGAACGCCGAGGAGGAGCGGTTTGCCTCCAAGTTGGCCACGATGGCTGCGAGCAAGCTGCACACCTATGGCACCTCGAAAGGAGACTATCGCTACAGCATCCGGAGTTACTCCGCCGCGGACGGCTTTGAAGGGACCCTGGTCCTGGGAAAAAGGGAGGTGGACGCGTCCGTTCGAATGTTGGGAAGACACTTGGCTGAAGCGGTCGCCGCGGCCGCCGCCGTTGGCGAGCTGCTGGGCATGACGCCAGACGAGATCAAGGCCGGCGTCGAGCGAATCCAGCCAGTGCCTGGCCGGATGAATTCGCTGGAAGGCCAGAACGGCAGCCTGATTCTCGATGATTCGTACAATGCGAGCCCGGAGGCCATGATCGCGGCCCTCGACACCCTTCATGAGCTGCCCGGTCGGAAGATCGCCATTCTGGGCGGGATGAATGAATTGGGCTCGGACGGGGAGAAATACTACAGGCAGCTCGGTGGCCACTGCGCTCGGCTTGATCTGCTGGTCACGGTCGCGAAGCTGGCCAGGCAGTACGTGGAACCCGCCAGGGCAGCAGGCCTTGGCGATGATAAAATCAAATGTTTCGACACTCCCTATGAGGCTGGCGAGTTCGTCGCGGGGCTCCTGAAGAATGGAGACACGGTGCTCGTGAAGGGGTCCCAGGAGGGAATCTTCTGCGAGGAGGCCACCGCGAAGTTGCTGGCGAACCCGGCGGACACGGTTCGCCTGGTCCGCCAGTCTCCAGAGTGGAAGAGCCGCAAGGCCCATGCATTCAACACCCGACGGCAAGGCACATAGGTTGGACATCGCCTCCGCGAGGCGATGTCCAGCCCGTCATCCCCGGACAGGTCAGGGGAGCAGCGCGGAGAGTCGCCGGTTCGGATCCGCGCAGCCCGCCGCCAACAGTCTCTGGAAGTCCTCGACGATGCGGTCCACCGTCCGCGCGTCATAGAGGTCGCCGTTTGCCTGGGCCATCAACGAGACGCGCTGGTCCTCCGATTCGGAGACGAAGAAGAACATGTTGACCATGAGGCTTCCTCCCTGGGGAACGTTCACGCGGTCGAGCTGAAGCCCATCGGCCGAGGGTCGGGGCCCCCCGGACTTCTGGAAGTTCTGCATGTTCAGTCCAGGGAAGGTGCGCGCGCTCTTGCTGTCCGGATTCATCCCAATCATGTCCAGCACCCGCTGATAGGGCAGGGCGGAGTGGGCGAGTGCGCCGAGCACCGCGTCACGCACGCGCGTGAGCAGCTCCTGGAAGGTGGGATCTCCTTCCAGGTTGGTGCGGATCAGGATGACGTTGGTGAAGCACCCGACGAGGTTCTCGACCTCGAGGTGGTCGCGGCTCCCGATGTTGCTGAACACGGTGACATCCCGAGCGCCGCTGCGCAGCGCGAGCAGGGCCTGGTAGGCGGCCATCGCCATCATGTACAGCGTGACGCCTTCACGGTGGCAGAGCACCTTGATGGCGGCGGACAGGTCCACCGGGAAGGAGGCGGTCGTTGTCAGCGCGTTGTACGTGCGAGTGGTCGGGCGAGGTCTGTCCAAGGGGAAGTCGACCATCGTGACCCCCTCGGCCAGGTGCCTGCGCCAGTAGGACTCAAGCGACTCGAGGTGCTCGCCCTGCATCTGCTCGTGCTGCCACCACGCGAAGTCTGAGTATTGGATGCGCAGCTCGGGCAGCCGGAGGGGCTCGCCCCGGACGTAGGCTTGGTAGGCCCGGGTGACTTCCTGGAGGACGATGGCCTCGGACCAGCCGTCCCAGGCGATGTGGTGCGTCAGCACCAGGAGCATGTGCTCCTCCGGGCCCAACTGGTAGAGCCACGCCCGGAACATGGGCGGGGCCATGAGGTCGAACGGCGTCTGCGCGTCCTGGTACACGCGCTGGCGCACCGCTTCCTCGCACTGCTCCAGAGGCAGCCCCGTGAAGTCCAGCTGCTCCAGCCGAACCGGAGCCAGCGGGGGCACCTGGAAGGCAAACCCGTCATCGCTCCGGGCGTAATGGGTCCGCAGGATTTCGTGGCGCTCGACGAGCGTGGTCAGAGCCCGCTCCAGCGCCTCGACGTCGAGCCTCCCCTTGATGCGGACGCACCGCGGGACGTTGCCGGCGCTCTTCGGCCGGTTCGGGTTCGAACCTGCGTAGCTGAGCCATCGTCTCTGTGCCATGGAGGCCGGGCCCGTGACGCGACCGACCGGGGTGGGACGCCGCGGGACGGACCTTGCGGGCGCCTCCTCCCGGGTGTCCTCGCTGCGCGAAACGCCCGCGAGGGCGTCTGCTCCAAGCTGCTCCAGGGCCCGAGCGAGTGCCTCGACGTTGGGGTGCTCGAAGAGGGCGCGCAGGGGCAGGTCGACGCCGAAGGTGACGCGGATGCGCGACATGACCTGGACGGCGAGCAGCGAGTGTCCACCCAGCTCGAAGAAGCTGTCGGTCACGCCCACGCGCTCCACTCCCAGCACGTCCCTCCAGAGCTCCGCCAGCCGTTGCTCGACGGGCGTGCGTGGGGCTTCGTACCTGGAGGCCGGAGTGGCGGACGCATCCGGTGCCGGCAGGGCCTTGCGGTCCACCTTTCCGTTGGACGTCAAAGGCAGGGCCTCCAGTGTGACGAAGGCCGAGGGCACCATGTATTCGGGCAGCTTCGCCTTGAGCTCCTGTCGCAGCGTGGCGGTGTCCACCCCGTGTCCCGCCGCCGGTACCACGTACGCCACCAGGCGCTTGTCTCCCGCGCGGTCCTCGCGCGCGAGCACCAGCGCCTGCCGGAGGCCGGGCTGCTGCTCGAGCACGGCCTCGATTTCGCCCAGCTCGATGCGGAAGCCGCGCAGCTTCACCTGGAAGTCGGTGCGGCCCAGGTAGTCAATCTGCCCGTCCGCGCGGAAGCGCGCCCTGTCGCCTGTCTTGTAGAGGCGAGCTCCCGGCATGGTGCTGAAGGGATGGGGGATGAAGCGTTCGGCCGTCAGGCCCGGACGGCCGAGGTAGCCGCGGGCCAGGCCCCGGCCTCCGATGTAGAGCTCCCCGGGAATTCCCACGGGCACCGGTTCCAGCGAGGGGTCGAGGATGAAGGCTTGCAGGTCCGGAATGGGCACGCCCACCACGCTGGCGGTGCCGCTGGCATCCTCCTGGCTCAGCGGGCGGTAGGTGACATGGACGGTGGTCTCGGTGATGCCGTACATGTTGATCAGCCGCGGCTGGCTGTCGCCATGCAGGGCGAACCAGGGTTGCAGGCCGCGGAAGTCCAGCGCCTCGCCTCCGAGGATGACGTAGCGGAGCGCCAGGGGCGGGGGCCTCTCCAGGGACTGCTCATGCTGGATGAGCTGTCGGAAGGCGGAGGGTGTCTGGTTGAGGACGGTGATCGCTTCGCGTCGAAGCAGCGCATGGAAGTCCGCGGGCGAGCGGCTCACCCAGTAGGGCACGACGACGAGCCGGCCGCCGTATAGCAGCGCGCCCCACAGCTCCCAGACGGAGAAGTCGAAGGCGCTGGAGTGGAAGAGGGTCCAGACATCCCGCTCGCCAAAGTCGTACCAGGGCCGCGTCGCGGAGAAGAGGCGCAGGACGTTGGCGTGCGTGACGAGCGAGCCCTTGGGCCACCCCGTGGATCCGGACGTGTAGATGACGTAGGCGAGGTGCTCCTCGTGCGTCCCCGCGTCCACGTTCCGCGCTGGGAGGGTGGCGAGGGTGGGCCCTTCCGCGTCCAGGCACAGGACGTGCGCGCCGTGGGGCGGCAGGTTGGGGACGAGCGACGTCTGCGTGAGCAGCAGCGGAACGCCCGCGTCCCCCAGCATGAAGGCCAGCCGGTCGCGCGGGGACGCCGGATCCATGGGCACGTAGGCCGCGCCCGCCTTGAGGATGGCCAGCAGCCCCACCACCAGCTCCGCGGAGCGCTCCAGGTAGAGGCCGATGCGCGACTCGGGCCCCGCGCCCCGCGCCCGCAGCCACGCGGCGAGCTGGTTCGCGCGCGCATTGAGCTCGCCGTACGTGAGGTGGGTGTCCTCGAAGGAGAGGGCGCGCGCATGCGGCGTGCGGGCCGCCTGGTCCTCGAAGAGGCCGTGCAGCGTGCCCTGCTGGGCGAAGTGCGTCTGGAGGGTGTTCCACTCCTTGAGGAGCTGGTGGCGTTCGGGGGCGGTGAGCAGCGCGAGCCTTCCCACGCGCGTGTCCGGCGTCTGGAGCGCGGCCTCAAGCAACACCTGGAAGTGCTCCGCGAGGCGCCCCGCGGTGGAGGCGTCGAAGAGGTCGGTGTTGTACTCCAGCGACCCGATGAAGCCGTCCGCTCCTTCCGCGAACTGGAGGGTGAGGTCGAACCGGGCGGTGGCGCTGTCCACCTCCAGGGGGCGCAGGCGCAGCTCGGGCAGGCGCAGCGCGGACACCGGGGCGTTCTGCACCACCAGCATGACCTGGAAGAGCGGCGGGACGCTCATGTCGCGCTCGGGGTGTACCACCTCCACCAACTGCTCGAAGGGCAGGTCCTGGTGGGCGTAGTCCTCCAGCGTGCTGTCACGCACCTGTCGCAGCAGCTCTTGGAAGGTGACCTCCGCGTTCACGCGGGTGCGCAGCACCAGGGTGTTGACGAAGAAGCCGATGAGCCCCTCCAGCTCCGCCAGCCGGCGGCCAGCGATGGGAGAGCCCACGCTGATGTCATCCTGCCCCGAGTAGCGCGCGAGCAGCACCTGGAAGGCCGTCAGCAGCAGCATGAACGGCGTGGCGCCTTCGCGCTGGGCCAGCGCGTGCAGGCGCTGGGCGGTCGCGGGGGCGAGCGTGAAGCCGTGGCGGGCGCCCCGGAAAGACTGCTGGGGCGGCCGGGGCCGGTCCGTGGGCAGCTCCAGCACCGCCGGGGCTCCGGCGAGCCGCCGGCCCCACCAGTCGAGTTGCTCGCGCAGCGCATCGTCCCGCAGCCACTGGCGCTGCCAGACGGTGTAGTCGGCGTACTGCACCGGCAGCTCCGGCAGGGGCGAGGGCTCTCCCCTCACGAAGGCGTCGTAGAGCGCGGCGAGCTCGCGCACCAGCACGCCCATGGACCAGCCGTCGGAGATGATGTGGTGCATCGTCAGCAGCAGCACGTGCTCGGACGGAGTCAGCGTCAGGACAGCCACGCGCAGGAGCGGGCCCGTGGAGAGGTCGAAGGGACGCAGGGCCTCCTCGCGGATGCGCCGCTCGCACTCCTCGCGCCGTTCGGACCCGGGCCAGGAAGAGAGGTCCACCTCCTCGAAGGTCAGGGCGCCGGGCGCGTGGATGACCTGCCGCGCCTCTCCCGCTTCGGAGCGGAAGGTGGTGCGGAGGGACTCGTGGCGCGCCACGAGCGCGTCGAAGGCTCGCCGCAGCACGGCCCGATCCAGCGCGCCGTCGATCCGCAGGGCCGTGGGCAGGTGGTAGACAGAGCCGCCGGGGTCCAGTTGATCCAGGAACCACAGCCGCTGCTGCGCGAAGGACAGGGGCAGGGCGCCGTCCCTCGGGACGCGCTGGAGTGCGGGCACCCGCGAGGCGTGTCCTCCCTGGAGCAAGGCCTCGGTCCGCGCGGCGAAGGCCGCCAACGTCGGTGCCTCGAAGAGCGTGCGCAAGGGCACCTCCACGCCAAACGCCGAGCGCAGGCGGGAGACGAGCTGCGTGGCCAGCAGCGAGTGGCCGCCCCGGTCGAAGAAGGAGTCCTTGAGGCCCACGCGCTCCACGCCGAGCAGCTCCGCCCAGACGCTGGCCAGGGTCCGCTCCAGGTCGGTGCGGGGCTCCAGGTAGCGAGCGCCCTGCACCGTGTCCTCGCCGCCCGGACGGGGCAGGGCCTTGCGGTCGACCTTGGCGTTAGCGGTGAGGGGCAGGGCGTCCAGGCCGACGAAGGCGGAGGGTACCATGTACTCGGGCAGCCGCTGCTGGAGGAAGGCGCGCAGGGCGGCGATGTCCACCGTCTGGCCCTCCTGGGGCACGACGTAGGCGACGAGCCGCTGATCTCCCGGCGCGTCCTCGCGCACCACCGCCACGGCCTCGCGGAGGTTGGGGTGCTGGACCATCACGGCCTCCACCTCGCCCAGCTCGATGCGGTAGCCGCGCAGCTTCACCTGCGAGTCGATGCGGCCCAGGAACTCCAGCACGCCATCCGGACGGCGCCGGACGCGATCTCCCGTGCGATAGAGGCGCGCGCCGGGCACGTCGCTGAAGGGGTGCGGAACGAAGCGCTCCGCGGTCAGCTCCGGCCTGTTCCCGTAACCGCGCGCCAGCGGCACGCCGCCGATGTAAAGCTCACCGGGCACGCCCACCGGCACCAGCCCCAGGTGCGCGTCCAGCACGTGCGATTCCACGTTGGCGATGGGACGCCCGATGGGGACCGGCCCCGTCGCGAGCGCGGGGGGCGCGTCCTTGCCGTCCACCTCGTACACGCAGCAGCCCACCACCGTCTCGGTGGGGCCGTACTCGTTGAAGAGGCGCGTGGCCGGCGCGTGTGTCCGCCAGAAGGCGAGCAGCTCGTGGGTGAGTGCCTCACCGCCGATGACGAAGGCGCCCGTCGCGCCGGCCGCCTCCCCTGGCGACAGCAGCCGCGACAGCAGCAGCAGGTGCGACGGCGTCAGCTTGACGAGCGCGTAGCCCCGGTGCTCGCGAAGCGCCGCCGCCAGCCCCTCCACGTCGTCCTGTTCGGACACCAGTCGGACGCCCTGGCCCCGTGCCAGGGGCAGCAGCAGGCTGGTCACGGTCAGGTCGAACGCCAGCGGCGAGTGCACCGGCGCCCCAAGCCCGCCCTCGCCGGGATAGGTGCGCGCGCACCACGCGAGGTAGTTGACCACGCCCCGGTGGTCGATGAGCGCGCCCTTGGGCCGGCCGGTGGAGCCAGAGGTGTAGAGCACATAGGCCAGGTGCTCCGGTCCTGCCGACGGCACTGGCGCGGCGGAGTCCTGGCGGGCGATGAGGTCCCAGTCGCTGTCGAGGCACAGGGTGTTCGCCGCGTGCGGGGGCAGCCGCTCCACCAGCGCCCGCCGGGTGAGGACCACGGCGACCCCGGAGTCGGCGAGCATGAACGCCACCCGCTCCTCCGGATGGGTGGTGTCGAACGGCACGTAGGCGCCGCCCGCCTTCAGCACGCCGAGCAGCGCGACGACCATCTCCGCCGTGCGCTCCAGGAAGAGGCCCACGCGGACCTCGGGGCCCACGCCCAGGGTGCGCAGGTGGTTCGCGAGCTGGTTGGCGCGCGCGTCCAGTTGCGCGTACGTCAGGCGCGCGTCATCCGCCTCCACCGCGACGGCGTCAGGCACCCGGGCGGCCTGGAGGGCGATGAGTTCATTCACCGTGCGCTCGCGCGGGAAGTCCGCACGGGTGTCATTCCAGCCCACGAGCAACTGCCGGCGCTCCACGGCGGTGAGAAGCGCCAGTTCTCCCAGCCGGGTGGTGGGCGCCGACAGCGCGTGCTCCAGCAGCGACCCGAAGTGGCCCACCATGCGTTCGGCGGTCGCTGGCTCGAACAGGTCCGTGGCGTACTCCAGCGTTCCGACTAGCCCCTCGGGCCCGTCCACCAGCAGCAGCGTGAGGTCGAACTTGGAGAGGTGGCTCTCCACCTCCAGCGGCCGCAGGTGCAGGCCGGGCAGCCGCAAGGCCTCCATGGGGGCGTTCTGGAGCACCAGCATGGCCTGGAAGAGCGGCGAGGTGCTCAGGTCGCGCTGGGGGTTGAGGTCCTCCACCAGCTTCTCGAAAGGCACGTCCTGGTGGGCATAGGCCCCGAGCGCGTTGGCGCGGACCTGCTCCAGCAGCTGGAGGAAGGTGGGGTTGCCGCGCAAGTCCGCGCGCAGCACCAGGGTGTTGATGAAGACGCCGATGAGTCCTTCGAGCTCGGTCTGCCCGCGACCCGCGATGGGGGTGCCCACGCGGATGTCGTCCTGACCCGAGTAGCGGTGCAGGAGCGTGTGGAACACCGCCAACAACACCATGAACGGCGTGGCGCCCTGCTGTTGACTGAAGTCCTTCAGCCGCGCCGACAGGGCGGGCATGCGGAAGGACCGGTGGGCGCCGCGGAAGGAGCGTGTGGCGGGCCGGGGCTTGTCAGTCGGCAGCTCCAGCGCGACCGGGACGTCGGAGAGCTGTTCGCGCCACCAGGCGCGCTGCCGGTCCAGGGCTTCACCCTGGAGCCAGAGGCGCTGCCATGCGCTGTAGTCCGCGTACTGAAGGGCCAGCGGCGGAAGGGGCGAGGGTTGGCCCCGGGTGAAGGCGTCGTAGAGCGCGGCCAGCTCACGCACCAGCACGCCCATCGACCAGCCGTCGGAGACGATGTGGTGCATCGTCAGGAGCAGCACGTGCCGCGCCTCCTCCAGATCCAGCAGCGTGGCGCGCAGCAGCGGGCCCCGGGCGAGGTCGAAGGGGCGACGGGCCTCCCCGGTGGCCAGGCGCAGCGCTTCGCGCTGTTGCTCCGAACCGGGCAGCGCGGTGGACACGCTTCCACGCTCCAGGGGCACGGAGACCCGGGGCAGGATGCGCTGCTCGGCTCCCTCCGGGCCGGCGCGGAAGACGGTGCGCAGGGACTCGTGGCGTTCCACCAGGGCGTCCAGGGCGCGCTGGAGTGCGTCCGCGTTCACATGTCCTTCCAACTGGAGGGCGGTGGGGATGTTGTAGCTGGCGTTTCCGGGCTCCAGCTGATCCAGGAACCACAGCCGCTGCTGCGCGAAGGACAGGGGCAGCGGGCCCGAGCGGCTCGTGGGGCGGAGGGCCGGCACGTCCGAGGCCGCGAAGGCGCCCAGCCGGGCCGCCAGCTCCAGGAGCGT
Organism: Corallococcus sp. 4LFB; assembly: GCF_046520365.1. NCBI lineage: Bacteria > Pseudomonadati > Myxococcota > Myxococcia > Myxococcales > Myxococcaceae > Corallococcus > Corallococcus sp. 4LFB. The sequence goes on along the minus strand of NZ_JBKGHJ010000008.1, from coordinate 12,654 downwards.
GGGCGCCTCGAAGAGGGCCCGCAGGGGTAGCTCGACGTTGAACGCCGTGCGGATGCGCGACAGGGCCTGGGTGGCCAGCAGGGAGTGGCCGCCCAGCAGGAAGAAGTTGTCGTGGAGGCCCACGCGCTCCACGCGCAGCACCTCCCGCCAGATGGCCGCGAGCCGCTGCTCCGTCTCGCCACGCGGGGCGACATACTCGACCTCCGGGGCACGCAGGGACTCGGGGGGCGGCAGCGCCTTGCGGTCGACCTTGGCGTTCGCGGTGAGGGGCAAGGCGTCCAGGCCGACGAAGGCAGAGGGCACCATGTACTCGGGCAGGCGCTGCTGGAGGTGGGAGCGCAGGAGGGGGATCTCCACCGTCTGGCCGTCGCGGGGGACGACGTAGGCGACGAGCCGCTGGTCGCCAGGCACGTCCTCGCGCATCACCGCGACGGCGCTGGCCACCGGTGAATGGGTGAGCAGGGCGGCCTCCACCTCCCCCAACTCGATGCGGTAGCCGCGCAGCTTCACCTGGGCGTCGGCGCGGCCGAGGAACTCCAGCACGCCGTCCTCGCGCCAACGGGCCAGGTCCCCCGTGCGGTAGAGGCGCGCGCCGGGCACGCCGGAGAATGGATCCGGCACGAAGCGCTCGGCGGTGAGCGCCGGCTGTCCCACGTAGCCGCGCGCCACGCCGTCGCCTCCCGCGAACAACTCGCCGATGAGGCCCGGGGGCACGGGCTGTCCGTTCGCGTCCAGCACGTACACCCGGGTGTTGCCGATGGGGCGGCCAATGGGAACTGCAGTCCCCACGTCCCCGGGCGTCGTCATGCGGTGGCAGGAGGTGAAGAGGGTGCCCTCGGTGGGGCCGTAGCAGGCCGTCACCGGGATGCGCAGGGTCTCCAGCACGCGCTGGACGTGCGGCGCGGACACCACGTCACCGCCCGTCAGCAGTTGCTTCACCGTGCGCAGCGCGCGCGGGTGGCTGTCCACCACCTGGGTGAAGAGGCCCGCGGTGAGGTGCAGCGTGGTGACCCCGTGCTTCACCAGCACCGTCTCCAGCTCGTACACGTCAGAGGGGGAGTGGGGCGGGAAGACGACCAGCCGGCCCCCGTGCAGCAGCGGCGCCCACAGCTCCAGGGTGGAGGCGTCGAAGGAGACCGGGGCGATGAGCAGGAACGTCTCGTCCGGCCCCAGGTGGGCGTAGTCGACGCCGAAGACGGTGCGCAGCACGGCCGACTGCTGCGTGCCCACGCCCTTGGGGCGGCCCGTGCTCCCGGACGTGAAGTCGATGTACGCGAGACTCTCCGGATGCGCAGCGCACGGCGGCGTGGACGTGGGCTGGGCGGAGAGGTCCAGCTCCTCCAGCACCACGGTGTGCACGCCGTCCGAGGGCAGCTTCGCGAGCGCCGCGCGCTGGGTGAGGAGCACGCGGGGCCGGGCATCCTCGAGCATCGCGGCCAGCCGCTCGCGCGGGTAGGACGGATCCAGCGGGACGTAGGCGCCGCCGGCCTTGAGGATGGCCACGAGCGAGATGATCAGCTCCAGCGAGCGCTCCACGGCGGAGCGCCACGCGGGAGTCCGTGCCCACGCCCAGGCCGCGCAGGTGGTTCGCGAGCCGGTTGGCGCGCGCGTCGAGCTGCGCGTACGTAAGCGCCGTGTCCCCGAACTCGACGGCCACCGCGTCCGGCGCGCGGGTGACCACCTGCGAGAAGACCTCGGACAGGGTGCTGGAGCGCGGGTACTGGGTGGTGGTGGCGTTCCAGTCCAGCAGTACCTGGCGGCGCTCCACCGGGGTGAGCAGCGCGAGGTCATCCAGGCGGCCGCTCGCGGGTAGCGACTCCAGCACCTGGATCCAGTGCCGCAGCACGCGCCGCAGGGACCCCGCGGCGAAGCGCGGCGTCGCGAAGACGGCGCGCAGGCGCAGCACGGCGCCGGGCAGCACGGAGACGGTGAGCGGGTAGTTGCTCCGCTCGAAGCCGTGGATGTCGCTGACCCGCATGGACGGGCTTTCGAGGAGCGTCTCGTCGAGCGGGTAGTTCTCGAAGACGAGCAGCGAGTCGAACAGCGGCGTGCCCCGGGGCACGCCGCTCAGCGCCTGGACCTGGACGAGCGGGGAGTGCTCGTACTGGCGCTGCTCCAGCTGCCGCGCCTGGATCGACTGGAGCCAGGGCCCCAGGGGGGCGTCGCCGTCGGGCAGCGGGATGCGCACCGGCAGCGAGTTGATGAAGAGGCCCACCATGCCGTCGGAGCCGGCGAGCTCCGGGGGGCGGCCCGCCACGGTGTTGCCAAAGACGACGTCGGAGACGCGGGCATAGCGCGCGAGGACCACCGCCCAGGACGCGAGCGCCAGGGTGTGAAGGGTGAGCTGGTGCTGGCGCGCGAAGGCCTGCAGCGCGGTGGTGGCCTGTTCGGAGAGGGCGCCCTCCACGGTGTCCTGGCTGGTGGCGGGCTGGTGCGTGTCGGCGGGCAGCGGGGTGGTGGCGTTGAAGTCCTGGAGCGACGCGCGCCAGAAAGACTCGGCCGCGGAGGCGTCCCGACGCTGGAGCCAGGCGATGTAGTCCCGGAACGGCGGCCGGGACACGGTCGGGGGCGTGCCCCCCGCGCGCAGCGTGTCGTAGAGGGAGAAGACGTCCCGCATCAGCAGGCCCAGGCTCCAGCCGTCCACCAGCAAGTGGTGGTGGCTCCAGAGGAAGCGCGTGCGCTGGGCGCCCAGGAGGATGACGGTCAGCCGCAGGAGCGGCGCGTGGCGCAGGTCCACGCCGGCCTTCTGGTCGTCAGCGAGCAGTTGCTCCATGCGGGCGCGCTGCTCGGTCTTCGGCAGCTCGCGCCAGTCGAGCGTGTGGACGGGGAGGACGGGACACGCGTGGACGACCTGGAGGGGCGTGTCCAGGCACTCCCAGTGGAACGACGAGCGCAGGATGGGGTGCAGCCGGAGGCATTCGCGCCAGGCAGCGAGGAACGCCTCCTGGTCCAGAGGCGAGTCCACGGTCCACGCGAGCTGCTGGAAGTAGACGGACGAGGACGGCGACAGCAAGGCGTGGAAGAGGATGCCCTGCTGCATGGGGGACAGCGGGTAGATGTCCTCCACCCCCGATGGAGCCTGCGCCACCAGCGCGTCGAGCGCGGGGCGGTCGAGGGCGGCGAGGGGGAAGTCGCCCGGTGACAGTCGGTGCGCGTCGTCGGAGTGCCGCTCGGCGATGAGCGCGCGCAGGTGCCGCGCGAAGCCCTGGCCCAGCGCCTCGATGGTGGCCGCGTGGTGCAGCGCGGTGCTATAGCTCAGGGCGAACTGAAGCCGGCCCTGGGTGACGGAGCCGTTGACCTCCAGGACATGCAGCCGCTCCCCCGAGGGCGCGGACGACGGCCCGATGGCCTCCGTGGCGCGAGCGAAGCGCTCACTCGCCGCGGCGGTGGCATCCAGCTGGCCCAGGTAGTTGAAGGCCACCTGGGGAAGCGGTTGGGACTTGAGGGCACGGGACACGGCTTCGGGCCCCATCCACTTGAGCAGACCGCCGCCGAGCCCGTGGTTCGGCATGCGGCGGAGCGAATCGCGCACGGCGCGCAGGCATTCGCCCGTGGTGGCCTGCGCTGGCACTGGCAGGAGCACGGGGACCATGGAGGTGAACCACCCCACGGTGCGTGACGTGTCCACGCCCGCGAAGAGGTCCTCGCGGCCATGGCCTTCCAGGTGCACCAGCGCGCGGGGCTGCCCCGTCCACTCCGCCAGCGCGCGTCCCAGCGCGGTGAGCAGGACTTCGTTGATTCGCGCGCGCCAGGCCCCGGGAACCTCCTGGAGCAGCACCCGTGTCTCCTCGGCGTCCATCGCGACGCGGACGCTCTGCTCGCTGTCACGCACGTTGGCGCCCGCGCCGTCGGTGGGCAGCGGCGCCACGTCGTTCCGGGCCGCGTCCAGCCAGAGAGGGGCCTCGGCGGCGAGCGCCTCGGACTGGGCGTGGGCGTGCAGGCGGCGCGTCCAGGCCTGGAACGAGGTGCTCTTGGCGGGAAGGCGGACCGGCTCGCCTCGCTCGTGCTGGGCGCACGCGGACTCCAGGTCCTCCAGCAGCACGCGCCAGGAGACGACGTCCACCACCAGGTGGTGGGCCACGAGCAGCAGTCGCTGCCCCCGGACGCCCAGGTCGAAGAGGGCGGCGCGGAACAAGGGTGGGGTACCCAGCGCGAAGGTGGACTGCAGCCGGGCGCCTCGGCCTCCAGCGCCGCGGACTGCTCGGCGGCGGGCAGCGCGCCCAGATCCACCGAGAGCAGGCGGAAGGGCGCTTCCTGCACGGAAACGTTCTCCTGGAGCCAGGAGTCCTCGTGCTGGAAGAAGCGCAGGCGCAGGGCGTCGTGGTGCTCGACCAGGTGCCGCAGGGCCGTCTCCAGCCGCGAGGCCTCCTGGCGCACGCGGCACTCCAGGAGCAGCGACTGGTTGAAGTGGTGCGCGTGCGTGGCGTCGTGCGCGAAGAGGTGCTGCTGCAAAGGGGTCAGTGGCACCGGGCCGGTGACCATTCCCTGCTCATCCGTGGACTCGGAGGCGGCCTGGACGTGCTTCGCCAGCAGGGCCACTGTCTGGTGCTGAAAGAGGTCGCGCGTGGAGAGGACCAGTCCCGCCTGCCGGGCCCGCGCTACCACCTGGAGGCTGATGATGGAATCGCCGCCTAGCTCGAAGAAGTTGTCGTGGATGCCCACCCGCTCCAGGCCCAGCACCCGGGCCCAGATGTCCGCCAGCTGCTCCTCCACCGGGGTGACCGGAGCAGCGTATTCCGCCTTGGCCTGCGCGGCGCGGGTCCCGTCCGGCGCGGGCAGGGCCTTGCGGTCCACCTTGCCGCTGCTGTTCGTGGGCAGCGCCTCCAGGCACACGAAGGCCGCGGGCAGCATGTAGTCCGGCAGCCGCTCCTGCAGCGCCAAGCGCAGGACCGCCGGGTCCGGGGCCTCCTCCCCGGCGGGCGGCGCCACATAGGCCACCAGCCGCTTGAGGGCTGGCGGATCCTCGCGCAACACCACCACTGCCTCGCGCACGCCGGGCTGCTGGAGCAGCACGGCTTCAATCTCCCCCAGCTCGATGCGAAAGCCGCGCAGCTTCACCTGGAAGTCGACGCGGCCCAGGTACTCCAGCTCGCCGTCGGGCAGCCAGCGGGCGCGGTCGCCGGTGCGGTAGAGCCGCAGTCCTGGCTCCGTGGCGAAGGGGTCCGGCACGAAGCGCTCGGCGGTGAGCTCCGGACGGCCCAGGTAGCCGCGCGCCAGGCCCATGCCCCCCAGGTACAGCTCTCCGGGCACTCCTGGGGGCACCGGCGCCAGGTGGGCGTCGAGCACGCAGGCGCGCGCGTTGGCGAAGGGCCGCCCCAGGGTGACGCGCCGCGGATCCACCCGCGTGTTGACCGTGGCGCACACGGTGGCCTCGGTGGGACCGTAGGCGTTGACGAAGCGGCGGCCCGGAGCGAAGCGCTGGGCCAGCTCCGGCGCGCATGCCTCGCCCGCGACGATGAGCGTGCGCACGCCCTGGAGTCCTTCGGGCTCCAGCTGCGCCAGCACCGTGGGGGTGAGCTTCAGCGTGGTGATGGCGTGGTCCGCGACGGTCTTGAGCAGGGGCGCGCCCGGCAGCAGCTCCTCGCGCGGGGCAAGCACCAGCGTCGCGCCGGACAGCAGCGCGGGGAAGATCTCGGAGATGGAGGCGTCGAACGCGCTGGAGAAGAACTGGAGCAGTCGGCTTCCCGGCCCCAGGTCCATGAACTCCACGGTGCGCAGCGCCGTGTTGCACAGGCCCTGGTGCCGCAGCAGGGTGCCTTTGGGCCGGCCGGTGGAGCCCGACGTGTAGATGACGTATGCCAGCTGGTCGCCGTCCACCGGGGTGTCCAGGTCGTCCTCGGACTCGCGTTCGACGCGGCCCCAGTCCGCGTCCAGGCGCAGCACGTAGCCCCGCCGGTCCATCAGGTGCTCGAGCGACGAGTCGGTGAGGAGCACCGGCGCCATCGCGTCCGACGCGATGTAGTCGAGCCGCTCGGAGGGCAGGCCCGGGTCGAGCGGGAGGAAGGCGCCGCCCGCCTTGAGGACGGCGAGCTGGGCGACCACGAGCCCGGCAGAGCGTTCCAGGCAGAGCGCGACGCGGATTTCCGGCCCCACGCCCACGCGGCGCAGGTGGCGCGCGAGCTGGTTGGCCCGCGCGTTGAGCTCACCGTAGGTGAGGGTCTCCTCACCGAAGCGCAGGGCGGGCGCGTCGGGCGCGCGGCGCACCTGCGCTTCGAAGAGCCGGTGCGCCAGGGCGGGCTCGGGCAGCGCGCGGGTGGCGCCGTTCCAGTCCTCCAACACCTGCTGGCGTTCAGCGGCGGTGAGCAGCGACAGCTGGGACAGGCGCGCCCCGGGCGCGTCCTTCACCTGGTGCAACAGCGTCTCCAGGTGCCGGCCAGCCGCTTGATGGTGGCTGCGTCGAAGAGGTCGCGGTTGTAGACGAAGTTACCCAGGAGGCAGCCCTGCTGCTCCATGAAGGCCAGCTCCAGGTCGAACTTGGCGACGACCGTGTCCAGCACCACCGGGCGCATGGACAGGCCCGGCAGGCTCAGCTCGACGGGGGGCGCGTTGAGGAAGGCGAAGACCACCTGGAAGAGCGGGCTGTGGCCCAGGTTGCGCTCCGGCTTGAGCTCCTCGACCAGCTTCTCGAAGGGGACGTCCTGGTGTCCGTAGGCGCCCAGGGTCGTCTGCCGAACGCGCTGGAGCAGCTCGCGGAAGGTGGGGTCGCCGCCCAGGTCCGTGCGCAGCACCAGCATGTTGGCGAAGAAGCCGATGAGACCCTCCAACTCGCCCAGGCGGCGGCCGGCGATGGAAGAGCCGACGCTCACGTCGTCCTGGCCCGCGTAGCGGCCGAGCACGAGCTGGAAGGCCGTGAGCAGCAGCATGAAGGGGGTCACGCCCTCGCGCGCGGCCAGGGCCTTGAGGGCCTCCGACAGCTCGCGGGAGTAGCGCACCGGCAGGGCCGCGCCGTGGAAGGTCTGCGCCGTGGGCCGTGGACGGTCGGTGGGCAGCTCCAGCCGCGCCGGCGCACCCTCAAGCTGCTGACGCCAGTAGGACAGCTGGCGCTCCAGCTCCTCCCCGCGCAGCCACTGGCGCTGCCAGTGCGCATAGTCCGCGTAACGCACCGGCAGCACCGGCAGCGGCGAGGGCTGGCCCTGGCTGAAGGCAGCGTAGAGCTGGCCCACCTCACGCACCAGCACGCTGGTGGACCACGCATCGGAGACGATGTGGTGGACGTTGAGCACCAGCAGGTGCTCCCGCTCTCCCAGCCGCAAGAGCGTGGTGATGAACAGCGGGCCGCGTTGCAGGTCGAAGGGGCGCTGCGCGGTGGCGTTGGCCTGCCGGAGCACCTCGGCTTGTCGCTCCGCCCCGGCCAGGGACGTCAGGTCCACGACCCGCAGGGCCTGCCGCTGGGGCGGGAGGATGACCTGCTCGGCGGAGTCGGCGTCCTGGCGGAAGAGGGTGCGCAGGCTCTCGTGGCGCCGCGTCAACTCCGCGAAGGCCTGCTCCAGCACCGCGACGTCCAGCGCGCCCTCCAGCCGCACCGCGGCGGGCACGCTGTAGCGTGAGGTGCCCGGCTCCAGTTGCTCCAGGAACCACAACCGCTGCTGCGCGAAGGACAGGGGCAACCGCGCCCCCTCGGGCAGCCGCTCGAGGGGGGGCAGGGACGTGACGCTCGTGGCCGTGGAGGGCGTCCCCGCGCGCAGCTTCTTGAGCAGTAGAGCCTGCTTTTCGGGGGACAGGTTGGCCAGACGCTTGAGGAGGTCACTCATATCGCGGAGATCCGGAACGGCGGCAGGGGACGGAAGAAATGGGGCTGGTGTCAGGCCACCGGGTGCAGCGTGGCATTGAGCCCGTTGCGCGGCCGGTAGGTGGAGCCAGACATGGTGACCACGGGCCCGTGGGACGTCGGGCGCGCCTGGAAGCGCGGCAGCAACGTGGCGAAGACCGTGGTCATCAGCAGGAGCGTGAAGTGGTTGCCGATGCACAGCCGTTGCCCGGCGCCGAACGGCATGTACGCGATGCGCTGCAACTTCTGCTCGCGCGGCTCTGACAGGAAGCGCTCGGGCATGAAGCGCTCGGGGTCCTCCCACGCGCTGGGGTGACGGTGGAGGATGTACGGGGAGATCATCACGCGCATGCCGGGGTGGACCTTCCAGCCGCCGATCGTGTCTTCCTCGCGTGCCTGTCGCGCGAACTGCCAGGCGGGTGGGTGCAGGCGCAGGGTCTCCTGTACCACCGCGCGCAGGTAGGCCAGGCCCTGCACGGAGGTGGCGGTGGGCGGCTGCCCCAGGCACACGTCCTTCACCTCCTGGCGGATGCGCTGCTCCACCTCCGGGTGGCGCATGAGCATGTGCCAGACCCAGGTGAGCGCGACCGCGGTGGCTTCCTGTCCTCCGACGAAGAGCGAGACCAGTTCGTCGCGAACCTCCCGGTCCGTCATCCCCTCGCCCTGCGCGTCACGCGCGGACATCAAGACGCCCAGCACGTCGTCCCCCAGTGACGCCGACTGCCTTCGCTCGGTGATGAGGGGATAGAGCACTCCGTTCAATTTCTCGATGGCGGCCATGAACTTCGCGTGGTGGCCGGGGCGCAGCCGCAGGAGCTGGCTGACGACCTTCACCACGGAGTCGCGGGGGCCGTGGCTGTCGCGCGTGAAGAAATCGAGCGCCTCGCGCAGCGCCGGGCTGTCCTCGTACACGTCGCGGGAGAAGATGGACCGCCCCAGCAGGGAGATGGAGAGGTGCCGCATCTCATCCAGCAGCTCCAGGGGTTGGCCGGAGGCGACATGGGGCTCCCAGCGACGGGCCATTGCCTCGGTGCCCGCCACCAGACCGTCCACCATGGGGGGCAGGCGGGGGCGGTGGAAGGCGGGCTGCACCATGCGCCGCTGGCGCATCCAGAAGTCGCCGCGGCTAGCGAACAGGCCCCGGCCCATCAGCGGCCCGTTGAAGCCCTGCTCTGGGCCCGGATGGCGGTAGTTGCGGGCGTTGTCCACCATCACCCGCTGTGCGTACTCGGGGTGGGACAGCAGGAGGGTGGGACCGTCGAACATGCGGAAGTAGACGACGTCGCCGTGGCGGCGCTGCTCGCGCACCAGCATGCCCAGCGCGTCCTTGATCTGATTCACGCCCGTGCCCATCAACCAGTGCCGCCGCCGGCCCGGAGGGAGGGGGGAGAGTGGTGTGCTTGCCATCACGTCACCTTGTTTCCATCAGCGAAAGGGGAACACCACCGGCGCGTCTCAGGTGCCGGTGGGCGGTTCGTCTTCAGCGTCCAGGAGCGCTTGCAGCTCCGACTCGCTCATCGTTTCGAATTGATCCAGCATCCCCGCCAGGTCCTCCTGGGATTGCTGGGCCGTGAGCCGCAGGACGTGGAGGGACAGCCCCGCCACGGTGGGTGCCTCGAAGAGGTCGCGCAGGGGCAGCTCCACGCCGAGGCCCGAACGGACGCGCGCCACGAGCTGGGTGGCCAGCAGGGAGTGTCCGCCCAGCTCGAAGAAGCTGTCGTGCACGCCCACGCGCTCCACGCGCAGCAGCTCCGCGCAGTAGCTGGCGATCTGCTGCTCCAGCTCCGTGCGCGGCGCTTCGTACGCGCGCCGGGGCGTCAGGGCCTGCTCCGGCGCGGGCAGGGCCTTGCGGTCCACTTTTTCGTTCGCGGTGAGCGGCAGGACGTCCAGGGGGACGAAGCTTGACGGCACCATGAAGTCGGGCAGGCGTTCCAGGAGGAACGCCCGCAGCGCGGCCGGGTCCAGCCGCTGGTCAGGCTGGGCCACGGCATAGGCGACGAGCCGCTTGTCCCCGGGCGCGTCCTCTCGCACCAGCGCCACGGCCTGGCGCACATGCGGGTGCGCGAGCAGGGCTCTCTCCACCTCCGGCAGCTCGATGCGGTAGCCCCGCACCTTCACTTGGGTGTCGGCGCGGCCGAGGAACTCGAGCACGCCGTCCTCCGTCCACCGGGCCAGGTCGCCCGTGCGGTAGACGCGTTGGCCGGGCCGGGTGGCGAACGGGTGGGGCAGGAACCGCTCCGCGGTGAGGTCCGGCCGGGACAGGTAGCCCCGGGCGAGTCCGTCCCCGCCAATGAAGAGCTCCCCGGGCATGCCCACCGGAACAGGCCGGAGGGCATCGTCCAGCAGGTACACCTGGGTGGCGTGGATGGGGCGGCCGATAGGAACGGCGCCGCCCACGTCCTCGGGGCGGGTCATGCGGTGGCACGAGGTGAAGAGGGTGCCTTCGGTGGGGCCGTAGCAGGCGGTGACCGGGAGACCCAGGGTGCGCAGCACGCGCTCGACGTGCGGCGCGGACACGACATCGCCGCCCGTGAGCAGTTGGCGCACGCCGCGCAGTGCGTCCGGCTCCAGGTCCACCACCTGGGTGAAGAGGCCCGCGGTGAGGTGGAGCGTGGTGACGCGGTGCTGCTCCAGCACCGTGCGCAGCAGCCGCAGGTCGCCCGGCGATCGCGGCGGGAAGACGACCAGGCGTCCGCCGTGGAGCAGCGGGCCCCAGACCTCCAGCGTGGAGGCGTCGAACGAGATGGGGGCGATGAGCAGGAAGCTCTCCTCCGGGCCGAAGTTCGCGTAGGCGCTGCCGTGGAAGAGGCGCGGCACGGAGCCGTGTTCGACGGCGACGCCCTTGGGCCGGCCGGTGGATCCGGAGGTGAAGTCGACGTAGGCGAGGTTGCGCGGGGAGAGCGGCACGTGCGGCGACGTGGTGGGCTGCTCCTCCAGGCGCAGGTCCTCAATGAGCAGGCTGGGTAGCGCCACGGGCACGGAGAGCCGTGAGCGCAGCGCCCGCGAGCTGATCAGCAGCCTGGGCGGAGCGTCTTCCAGCATGAGGGCCAGGCGCTGGGCCGGGTAGGCGGCGTCCAGCGGCAGGTACGCGCCACCGGCCTTGAGGATGGCGAGCAGCGAGAGGATCAGCTCCACCGACCGCTCCAGACACAGGGCCACGAGCGAGTCAGGCCCCACGCCCTGGGCGCGAAGCACCCACGCGAGCTGGTTGGCGCGCGCGTCGAGCTCGCGGTAGGTGAGCCGCTGCTCACCGAACTCGACGGCGATGGCGTCCGGGCGCAGCAGGGCCTGCTGTTCGAACAGGTGGTGGATGCAGGCCTCGGGGGCGCGCTCCGCCGTGTCCGCGTTGAAGTCCACGAGCACCTGCCGACGCTCCTGCTCAGACAGGAGCGACACCTCGTCCAGCCGCGCGTGGGTGGTCAACGAAACCAGCGCCTGGCTCCAGTGGGACATGAGCCGCTGGAGGTCCGCGTCCTCGAAGCGGGCCACGTCGTAGACGGCCCGTAGGCGCGTGGAGCCTCCGGGCATGACGGACAGCGTGAGCGGATAGTGGGTGGCCTCCACGGCGTGGATGTCGCGCAGGACCACCGAGGCGTCCGGCCCCAGCAGCGAGGCGTCCAGGGGGTAGTTCTCGAAGACGAGCAGGGACTCGAAGAGCGGGGTGCCCCGGGGGACGTCGCTCCAGGTCTGCACCTGGACGAGGGCGGCGTGTTCGTGCTGGCGCAAGTCCAGGTGCTGCGCCTGGAGCTCCCGGAGCCAGGGCAGCACCTGCGAGGTGGAGGACGGCAGCCGCACGCGGACCGGCAACGTGTTGATGAAGACGCCCACCATGGATTCGGCGCCGGGCAGCTCCGGAGGCCGGCCCGCGACGGTGTTGCCGAAGACGACGTCGCGCGAGCCGCTGGCGCGCGCGAGCACGAGCGCCCACGCTGCGAAGGCGAGCGTGGGCAGGGTGAGCTGGTGCTCACGCGCGAATGACTGAAGCGAGGTGGAGACCTCCGCGGGCAGGGACTGCTCCCAGGTGTGCTGGCGGGCTGTTGCCTGGGGGCGGGAGGCCCGCGTGTCCAGGGGCAGGGGCGTGGGCGACGTGAAACCCTTCAGGTACGTGCGCCACCAGGCTTCGTCCGTGGAGTCGTCGCGCTGGGAGAGCCAGTCGATGTACTCGCGGAAGGCGGGACGCGAGGCGTGCTCCGGCTTCGCGCCGGAGCGGAGCAGGTCGTAGAGGGAGAAGACCTCTTTGATCAACAGTCCCAGGCTCCAGCCGTCCACCAGCAAGTGGTGGTGGCTCCAGAGGAAGCGGACGGACGCCTCGCCCAGTTGGACGGCGGTGAGGCGGATGAGCGGCGCGCGGCGCAGGTCCAGGCCTCGGCGCTTGTCCTCGCGGAGGAGCTGTTCGAAGCGGGCCTGCTGCTCGGCGGTGGAGAGGCCGCGCCAGTCCAGCTCCTCGAAGGGAAGCGCCACGTCGGCGTGGACGACCTGGAGAGGGGACTCCAGACCTTCCCAGTGGAACGACGAGCGGAGGATGGGATGCAGCCGGATGCAGGCGCGCCACGCCTCCAGGAAGGCCGTCAGGTCCAGGGGCGAGGCGACGGTCCAGGACAGCTGCTCGAAGTACACGGCGGAGTCGGGCGACAGCCGCGCGTGGAAGAGCATGCCCTGCTGGGTGGGCGACAACGGGTAGACGTCCTCGATGTCCTGGCCGGTGCTCCGCAGCAGGGCGTCCAGGGCCGGCTGGGAGAGCGAGGCGAGGGGGAAGTCACCGGGGGAGAAGCGGCGGGCGTCGCTGGAGTGGCGCTGGTCGACGAGGGCACGCAGGTGGTGCTGGAACCGTGAGGCCAGCGTCGCGATGGTGGACTCGTGGTGACGGTGCGCGCTGTAGCCGAAGG